>DATMZZ010000193.1:0-7489 GCA_035573175.1 Allostellaceae bacterium | reverse complement strand
CCGCCGCCGACCACCGAGGTCATGGCGACCGGCCCCTATGGCAATCCGCTGGCCGAGCCGGTCACGCCGCTGCTCAGCACCGATATCGCCGATCAGATCGTCGGCGCGCCGTTGCGCTCATCCCTGAGCCCCGAGGCTCGGCTCAGCCTTGCCGCCGCGAGCCAGCGCGCCGCTTCGGCGGTGACTGGCGCCACGGTGCAATGGCAAAGCGCCGACGCGTCCGGCGCCGTGGTGCCGGCGCGCGACGCCTATCGCTCGCATCGCGGCGTGATCTGCCGGGATCTGCAGCAGCAGGCGAAGACCGCCGATGGCCCGGTCACGGCCGATCTGGTGACGCTCTGCCATTCCGATCTCGGCGATGGCCGCGTCTATTGGCTGCCGGGCTCACCTGACTGATACGTTACCGCGACGCCGAGAGGCGTTGCGCCTGAGCCAATGGCGGCATATCACCGCCGTCATGGGTGATCTTTCGGAGGAAAGCTTCTGGAGCTGGATTGTCGTGCCGCTCGCCGTTCTGGGCGCGAGCGTCTGGCTGACCGGCATCGTGCGCAACTGGCTGCAGCGCCGCGCCATTCTCGACCATCCCGGCGAGCGAACCTCGCATGAAGGCGCGACGCCGCGCGGCGGCGGCATCGCGCTTGTGCCGGTCGTGCTGTTTGCCTGGATCATGCTCGCGCTCGCCGGCCTCGCGCCGGGGGCCGCTTTCGGCATCACCGCCCTCGCCGCCGCCCTCGCGCTCGTTTCGTGGTATGACGATCTCGGCGGGGTCGCTTTCGGCTGGCGCCTCGCTGCGCATCTCATCGCCGCCGCGCTCGGCGCGGCCTATCTCCTCGGACCAGCACCTGTCTTCCAAGGACTGCTGCCGCCGCTTGCCGATCGCGTCATCGCGGTGCTGCTTTGGGCCTGGTTCATCAATCTCTACAATTTCATGGACGGCATCGACGGCATCACCTGCGTCGAGACCATCGCGATCGGCCTTGGCGTCGTACTCATAACGCAGATCACGGGCGACGACACGCATATAGGAGTGCTGGCTCTCGCGCTGACCGCCGGTGCGCTCGGCTTCCTGCGCTGGAACTGGCCGCGCGGCAGCATCTTTCTCGGCGATGTCGGCAGCGTCCCGCTTGGTTTCCTCACCGGTTGGCTGCTGCTGCTGCTCGCGACGCAGGGCCACTGGGCGCCGGCGCTGATTCTGGCGCTTTATTACCTCGCCGATGCCACCGTCACACTGTTGCGCCGTATTTTTCGCGGCGAGCGCATCTGGCAAGCGCATCGCTCGCATTTCTATCAGCGCGCGCTCGCGCCCGATAACGGTCACGCCGCGGTGCTGAAGCTGATCATCGGCGGCGATGTCGCACTGCTGCTGCTTGCGCTGCTCGCGATCCGCTTTCCCTGGCCGGCGCTGATCGTCGCCGTGCTCGCCGTCACGAGTCTACTCGCACAACTTTCACGCCGTGCACGTCGCGTGACGACCCTGCCGCCTCTATAGTAGCGGCGCGATGCCTTTTCCCGATCTCAGCCTCAAAACGCGCCTGCACGCCATCCGCAAACTCGCGACGCGCTCCCGCTCCTATCTGCTGGTGACGATCCGCCCCGACGACATGTTGAAGCCGCGGCCGGCGGAACATACGCTCGCGCCGGTGGAGCGACGACTTGAGGCATCGCGGCCGGCAATCGAGACGCTGCTCACGCGGCTGACGCCGGCGATGGAGCAAGCGCGGCGCAGCCTCGGCCCGCTTGCCGCCAACCGCTTTTTCGCGGGCGGCGATGCGGAAGCCGCTTATGCAATGATCAAGGATCTGCGCCCGAAGCGCGTGATCGAGATCGGCAGCGGCAACAGTACGCATATCATGCGCCGCGCGGCGAGCGATGCGGGTCTCGGCCTGCATATCACCTGCATCGATCCCATGCCGCGGCGCGAGATCGAGAGCGTCGCCGATACCATCGATCGCCGTTCGGTGCTCGAGACCGAGCCGAGCGCGCTCGCCGACGCGCTTGCGCCCGGTGACGTGCTCTTCATCGACGGCTCGCATTACGCCTTCAACGGCACCGACGCGCCTTTCCTGCTGCTCGAAGTGCTGCCACTCTTGAAGCCTGGCGTCGTCGTGCATGTGCATGACATCATGCTGCCTTACGAATACGACGCGCTGTTCTCCGAACGGAACTACAACGAGCAATATCTGCTCGCTGGCCTGCTGCTCGGCGGTACCGATTGGGAGCCGCTGCTGCCGGTCTATTGGCTGTCGCGGGCCGGCCGCATGGCGCATGGCGCATCCTTCTGGCTGCGCCGCCGCGCAACGGAGGCAGACTGAGCACCACCGAGCCCGTTGTCATTCTCGGCGCCGGCGGCTTCATCGGCCGGGCGCTGAGCGCGCGCTTTGCGGCCCATAACGTGCTGGCCCGCACCGTCACGCGCGAGAATACCGGCACGCTGAGCGCCCAGACCGATTGGCCGGCGCTGCTCGATGGTGCGCGAATCGTCATCCATCTCGCGACAGCCGCCTCGCCGCGCCTCGATCGCGCGCGCTTCGGCGACGAGATCGCGACGGCAGAATCGCTTGGCCGCGCCGCGCAGCGTTGCGGCATCGCACGGCTCATCCTGATGAGCTCGATCCGCGCGATGGGCGAAAATAGCGGCGGCGAACCGTTTCATGCCGATGCGATGCCCGCACCGACCGATGACTACGGCCGCGCCAAGCTCGCCATCGAAGCGGCGCTCGCCGATGCGCCGGGCCTCGCAATTCTGCGTCCACCCTTGGTCTATGGCCCCGGCGTGATCGACAGCTTCAAGACGTTGATGACCGCGGTCGCGCGCGGCCTGCCGCTGCCGGTCGCAAACATTCACAACCGCCGCGCTTTTGTCTTCATCGAGAATCTGCTCGATGTGATCGAGGCGCTGCTCGCGATCGAAGCGCCCGGCGGCGTCTATCTGCTGCGCGACAACGATGAAGTCTCGACGCCCGAGCTGTTGCGCCGGATTGCACAGCATCTCGGCTGTGCGCCACGCATGTTCCCCTTCCCGCCCGGCCTGCTGCGGCAGGCGCTGAATATGATCGGACGAGGCGGCATGGCGGCGGCGCTGATCGGCTCGCTGTCGATCGACGACGGCGCGACACGTGCGCGTCTCAACTGGACACCGCGAATCAGCCTCGATGACGGGCTCGCGGCGACCTGCCGTGCATTTCGGGAAGCGCCGGAATGAACGGCGAGAAGCGTAACCTCATCTTCCTCGTCACCGAGGATTGGTATTTCTGGTCGCACCGCCTGCCGATGGCGCGCGCGGCGCAGGAAGCTGGTTTCGATGTCGCGGTTGCGACGCGTGTCGCCGCGCATGGTGCACGCATCGAAGCGGCCGGCTTTCGCGTGATCCCGTTGCGGTGGCGGCGCGAAGAGATCGGGCTGTGGGCAAGCCTCGCCGCGATCGCCGAGATTTATCGCCTCTATCGTCGCGAGCGGCCGTTCATGGTGCATCACGTCGCGCACAAGGCGGCGATCCTTGGCGGGATCGCCGCGCTGTTGGCGCGCGTACCGCGCATCGTCAGCTTCATCGCCGGCGTCGGCTATATGGGCACGAGCCGCAGCCGTCATGCCCGGCTCGTGGGCGCCGCCGCACGGCTGCTCTGGCCAATCTTGCTGCTGCGCCGTCATTGTCGCGTGATCGTGCAGAATGACGACGATCGCGCCGTGATCGAGGCGCTGCGTCCCAGTGCAGCCGACCGTATCGTGGTGATCCGCGGCTCGGGTGTCGATCTCGATCATTTCCGGCCACTGCCCGAGCCGCCGTCGCCGCCGGTGACCGCCGCTTATATCGGCCGCATGATCGCAATCAAAGGCGTCGCGACCTTGGTCCAGGCGCAACGCTTGTTGCGCGCGGACGGCGTCGAAGTACAGCTACTGCTCGTCGGCATACCCGATCTCGCCAATCCGAGCTCTTTCGACGAAGCAACCCTGCGCGCCTGGAGCACTGAGCCCGGAATTATCTGGTGCGGCCATCGCGAGGATGTGCGCGAGATCTGGGCGACGGCCCACATCGCGGCGCTCACTTCTGCGGGCGGCGAAGGCGTGCCCAAGACACTCCTCGAAGCGGCGGCGGTCGGCCGTGCGATCGTGGCAACAGATGTCCCGGGCAACCGCGATATCGCGCGCGACGGCACCAACGCGATCCTGGTGCCGCCCGGCGATGCGCCGGCGCTCGCCGCGGCCCTGAAGGCGCTCGCGAGCGATCCGGCACGGCGGCGCGCTTATGCGGCGGCCGGCCGGTCGTTGGTGGCGGAAGGGTTTTCCGAGCAAGCAGTGAGCGCGGCGACGATCGCGCTTTATCGCGCCCTCAGCACCGCGATCTAGTCGCGAGGCGGTCTAGGCCGCCTTGGCGTGATCCGTCGAGGTTGGCTCGAGAATCTTTTTCAGCAACTCCAGCATCGCTTCGAGCTGCTCGTAAGGCAGGCGGCGGCCAGGCGCGCCTTTTGTCCAGATGTCCCAGCAATTGATCGCGTGATCGATCTTGCTGAGCGAATCGCCGAGCTGCCAATAGATCGTCTTGGCGCCGCGCAGGAAGCTGATGAAACCGCCGGGATTGGCGCTGGCAACGAAGTCGCCATAGAGCTTGTCGTACTTCTTCAGTGTGTTGTCGGCATCGATCCAGTGGCCGCGCAGCCGCTCGATCGTGGCACGGCGGATCGGCTCCAGGACCTGGAGAACGTCACGCGGCACCAGATTCTTGGGCATCGCGTCTTCCTTGAGCCATTGCGCGAAGGCTTCACGCTTCTTGCGGCCTTGGTGATACTGGAAAGAGTAGAAATTGATACCTTTCCACGCACCGAAGATGGCGAGCGCTTCGTCCTTGGGGAAGCGGAAGGCAAGAATCAGCGGCTCGAGCGCGATGACATCCTTCGCTTCCCACATCGCGTCGATGAGCTGCGCGACCTTGTTGGTCGGCGGCTTCTTGCCGCCATAGGCCGCCGCGACAAGCGGCTCCATCTTGCCGCGGATGAATTCCTGAATCGCGGTGCGCTCTTCCGGCGAGACGTCGAAATACGCCTCGTTCGCCTCGACGCCTTCGAGCTCGAGCGCGTCGCGCATCAGGAAGCCGTCGAGCGAGGGCAGCTCGTCGAGGATGCGGAAGATCTTCATATCGTGATCGAGCGCCGCCGAGCTCGCCTCGGTGCGCTCGATGCCGAATTGCTCGTGGAAGACCTGTAGCAGGCTCGGGCTGTGGAAAAAGATCGAGCGGCCGCCCTCGTAGATCTCGTCGTGATTGTAGGGCACATAGAGCTTGCTGCCGATCGCGACGCCTTTCGGATGGCGCGGATCGTCGTAGCGCAGCGCCTCTTTCACCAGCACCAGATGGTGCATCGCGGGTGTTTTGAAGAGATAGGGGTTCTGCTCGCCATCGCGACGCTCGAGCTTGCGAGCAACGTCGTTGCAGTTGAAAACACGGGACGACCCCGCGTTCAACATCGGCTTGAGGTAACGGCTACCTGACAAGTTCCCCTCCAAAAACGACAAGGTACGGGCGGGCAAAGGCACACATCTCATATTTACGTCCAATTGGTTTTCCGGACGTTAATTCGTTGTACAGGCCACGTGGTATTGCTAGGAAGACGTGTATCCCAGTTTGCCGCAGCAGAAGTTTTGATGCTTGCTGCGCTGCAATGCCGCCCGTAACGTGCCGCGGGGGTTGAGGAGTTTAATGAAGGTTACCAGTCGCGCCTTTGCCACTTTCGCCCATGACGTCGTCATGGCGGCGCTGTCCTTCCTGCTCTCGTTCTACCTGCGCGTCGGCAACGACATCTTCAATTACTCGCCCTCGCTGCTCGCGACCTACGACCTCGCTTTCGCCGCGACAGCCGGCGTGATCTTCCTCTGGTCGGGCCTCTACCGCGGCATCTGGCGTTTTGCCTCTCTGCCCGATCTGTTGGCGCTGCTGCGGGCCGTGACGCTGATCATCCTGATCTACTTCCCGGTGATGTTCGTCGTCATGCGGCTGCAGGAAATGCCGCGCTCCCTTGTCGGCATCAATTGGCTGCTGCTGATGGCGATGCTGGGCGCGCCGCGCTTCGCCTATCGCATCCTCAAGGATCGCGGCCTCGACCATGTCTTCGAGACGGCGAGCTATGCGCCGGTGCCGATCCTCCTGATCGGAGCGCGCGAAGGCGCCGATCTCTTCATCCGCGCGATCGGCCGCGATCCGCGCCGGCCCTATCGCGTCGTCGGCATCCTCGCCGACGGCACCTCCCGCGTCGGCCGCGATATCGGCGGTGTCGCCGTGCTCGGCACCTTCGACGATATCGCCAAAGTCGTTGCCAGACTGACGAAAACCGGTAACCGGCCGCAACGGCTCATCGTTTGCCAGGAGCTCGACCGCGCGCAGGCGCGGCAGCTTTTCGATTTCTCGGCGGAAGCAGGCATCCCCTTGGCGCGCGTGCCGCGCCTCACGGATTTCCGCGAGACGCGCGACGACGATCTGCAGCGGATCGAGCCGGTGGCGATCGAGGATTTGCTCGGCCGGCCGCAAACCGTGCTCGATCATGACAGCATGCGCGCGCTGATCGCGGGACGGCGTGTCCTCGTCACAGGCGCAGGCGGCACGATCGGCGGCGAGTTGTCGCGCCAGATCGCCTCTTACGGCCCGACGCGGCTGGCGCTGCTCGATAATGGCGAATACGCGCTCTATTCGATCGATCAGGAGATCAAGGAACGCTTTCCGGAGATTACACGCCAGCCGGTCATCGGCGATGTGCGCGACCGGCGGCGGGTCGATGCGGTGATGGCGGCCGAGCGGCCGGAGCTCGTCTTCCACGCCGCGGCCCTGAAGCATGTGCCGATGGTCGAGGCCAATCCATTGGAAGGCCTTGTCACCAACGTCATCGGCACACGCAATGTCGCCGAAGCCTGTCGCACGCATGGCGTCACCGCGATGGTGATGATCTCGACCGACAAAGCGGTCAACCCGGTCAATGTGATGGGCGCGAGCAAGCGCCTCGCCGAAAGCATCTGCCAGGCGCTCGACATCGTCGAAGCACGCCGCGATCGCGGCACGCGCTACGTGACGGTCCGCTTCGGCAATGTGCTCGGCTCGACCGGCTCGGTCGTGCCGCTGTTCCAACGCCAGCTCGCCGCCGGCGGGCCGCTCACCGTGACGCATCCTGACATCCAGCGCTTCTTCATGACGGTGCGCGAAGCGGTCGAGCTGGTCCTCCAAGCCTCTGCCCTCGCCGGTGGCGGCGAGAGCGCGGCGCGCGGCAAGATCTTCGTGCTCGATATGGGCGAGCCGGTGAAGATCGTCGACCTCGCCCATCAGATGATTCGTCTCGCCGGCAAGCGGCTGGGCACCGACATCAAGATCGATTTCGTTGGTCTGCGCCCGGGCGAGAAGCTCTATGAGGAGCTGTTCTACGCCAACGAGCCGCTGCTGCCGACCGCAGCCGCGGGCATCCGCCTCGCCGCACCGCGCGTCATCGACTACGCCATGCTGTCGCGCTCGCTGGAC
>DATMZZ010000192.1:0-5831 GCA_035573175.1 Allostellaceae bacterium | reverse complement strand
CGTCGCCGAACGGCCCGACCTGCTCTACACCCCCTACAATCCGCGCTTCCCCGAGCGCATCCGCGATTACGGCGGCGATTGCTTTGCGGCGATCAGCGCCAAGGACATTATCGTCCATCATCCCTACGAGAGCTTCGATGTCGTCGTGCAGTTCATTCGCCAGGCGGCGCGCGATCCGGCGGTGGTGGCGGTCAAGCAAACGCTCTATCGCACCAGCGACGACAGCCCGATTGTCCGCGCATTGATCGAAGCGGCCGAAGCCGGCAAATCGGTGACGGCGCTCGTCGAACTCAAGGCGCGGTTCGACGAAGAAGCCAATATCCGCTGGGCACGCGACCTCGAACGCGCCGGCGTGCAGGTTGTCTATGGCTTCATCGCCCTGAAGACCCATGCCAAGGTCTCGCTGGTCGTGCGGCGCGAGAGCAATGGCTTGCGCTCTTACGTCCATTTTGGCACGGGCAATTACCACCCCTACACGGCCAAGGTTTATACCGACCTCAGCTTCTTCACCTCGGATCCGGCGCTCTGCCGCGACGCGCAGCGGTTGTTCAACTATATGACTGGCTACGCGACGCCGGCGACCCTCGAGAAGATTGCCGTCGCGCCCCTGACCTTGCGGCAGAAGCTCGGGCAATTGATCGATGACGAGATCGATCACGCCCGCGCCGGCAAGCCGGCGCATATCTGGGCCAAGCTCAATTCGCTGGTCGATCCGGCGATGATCGACCACCTCTATCGCGCATCGAATGCCGGCGTGAAGGTCGAGCTGATCATCCGCGGTATCTGCTGCCTGCGGCCCGGCGTGCGCGGCCTCTCCGAGAACGTCCATGTGAAGAGCATCATTGGCCGCTTCCTCGAGCACGGCCGTATCGCATGTTTCGGCAATGGGCATGCCTTGCCGTCGCCCGAGGCCAAGGTGTTCATCTCCTCGGCCGATTGGATGCCGCGCAATCTCGACTGGCGCGTCGAGTCCCTGGTGCCGATCGAGAACGAGACGGTGCATCGCCAGGTGCTGGAAGAGATCATGGTCCATTCGCTGCAGGACGAGGCGCAGAGCTGGGACCTCGATTCGGAGGGCGTCTACCGCCGCGTCAGCAACGATCCAGCCGCCTTCAGCGCGCATAACTATTTCATGACCAACCCGAGTCTCTCGGGCCGCGGCAGCGCGTTGCAGCATCGCCGCGTGACGCCGCGTCTTGTCGCGGAAAGGGCCACGCGCTAGTTATAGGGCGCATGACGAACCGCCGCCCCGCACCGGCGATCGAAGCGACGACGCAACCGGATTGTGTTGCGGTCATCGATATCGGTTCGAATTCCCTGCGCCTGGTCGTTTACGACGCGCCGCGCCGCGCCGCGCGGACTTTGCTCAACGAGAAGGTCATGTGCGGCCTCGGCCGCGGTCTCGAGAAGACCGATCGGCTCAGCGCCGACGGCGTCGCTCTCGCCAAGACCAATCTGCAGCGTTTCATTGCCCTGGCCCGCGCTGCGGGCGCCTCGCGCATCGATGTGCTGGCGACCGCCGCCGTGCGCGATGCCGAAGACGGTGCCGAATTCGTCAACGACATCGAGAAGCGCTTCTCGATCCGGGTGCGCGTCCTGCCCGGTGCGGAAGAGGGACGGCTCTCGGCGCTTGGCGTGCTCGCCGGCATTCCCGAGGCCTCGGGTGTGGTCGGCGACCTCGGCGGCGGCAGTGTCGAACTCGCGGCCGTCGGGAACGGCAAGGTCGGCAATGTCTCGACTCTACCGATCGGGCCGCTGCGGCTGATGGAAGACGCCGAGAACGAGCGCGCCCTCAAGGACATCATCGATCATCATCTCGAAAGCGCCGGCTGGCTCGGCCGGCTGGGCGACGATCCGCGCTTCTATGCGGTCGGCGGTGCCTGGCGCGCGATCGCCCGCATCCATATGGAGCAGCACAATTATCCGCTCCATATCATCCAGAGCTACACGCTGGTGCGCACCGAGGCGCAGAACTTCCTCGAGATCATGGCGCGCCAGTCGCGCAAATCGCTGGAGAAGATCACCGGCATCTCGCGCAAGCGCCTCGAAGTCGTGCCGCTGGCTGCGCGCGTGTTGAGCCGCATCCTGCGGCGCACCGGCGCGCTCGAGCTCGTCTTCTCGGCCGCGGGCTTGCGCGAAGGCCATCTCTACAGCCTCATGGGCGCGGAGCAGCAGCGCGCCGATCCGCTGATCGCCGCCTGCACCGAGGAAGCGCGCGCCAATCCGCGCTTCGGCGAGGATGGCGAGGCGCTGGTCGATTGGACGGCGCCGCTTTTCCTGAAAGAGCCGCCGTATCGCCTGCGGCTGCGGCGCGCGGCGGCGCTGCTCGGCGATATCGCCTGGCACCATCATCCGGATTACCGCGCCGATCTGGCGATGCGTCATGTTCTCTATCTGCCGGTCGGCGGGCTCGATCATCGCGAGCGTGTCTTCCTGAGCGCCGCTTTGGCGACGCGCTATGGCGGTACCACGACCCTCGAATCCCTGGCGCCGCTGCGCTTGCTCGACGAGGAGACGCGCGAGAACGCGCGCGCGATCGGCCTCGCTTTGCGGCTTGCCTATACGCTGACCGGCGGCGTGCCCGGTCTGCTGCGCGGCAGCTCGCTGCGCCTGACCGACGCGAAGCTCACCCTCAATGTCATGAGCGACCACGCGCTGCTGCTTGGCGAAGCGGTGCAGCGCCGGCTCGACGCGCTCGGCCGCTGCCTCGGCCGGCCGACCGAAATCAAACGGACCTGATACGACGAGCTAAGAGGCGGCTTGGGTCGCGGCGGCGGCGTCGCTGCGCACCAGCTTGATGCGCTTGCCGGCGGCGGTCAGCGCCAGCCGGCCGTGCTTCAAATCGATCGCGTCGCGGCCGAAAATCTCATGCCGCCAGCCGGTGAGTGCGCGGACATCGGCATGATCGTCGGCGGCAAGCAGCTCCAGATCCTCGGCATCGGCGACGAGCCGAGCCGCGACATCGTTCTCTTCGGAGCGCAATTTCAAGAGCACGCGCAGAAGATCGGTCAGCGGGCCGATGCCTTGCGGCGGCTCGCGCCGCGGCTCGGGCTTCGGATAATCGCTCTCCGGCATCAGCATGACGCCTTCGACCACGGCGAGGATCTCGCCGCCGAATTTGCTTTCGGCAAAGCCCTTGCCGAGGCCGCGGGTGCGGGCCAAGTCATCAACGTTTTGCGGCGCATGCGCCGCAATCTCAAGAAGCGACTCGTCGCGCAGCACGCGGCTGCGCGGCAGGTCGCGCTTCTGCGCCGTACTCTCGCGCCAGGTGGCGAGCGCATGGGCGAGAGCGAGCATGCGGCGATTGTTCGAGCGCAGCTTCAGCCGCTTCCAAGCGAAGGCCGGATCGAGGCGATAGAGCGCCGGATCGGTCAGCGCCGCCATCTCCTCATCGAGCCAGGAGGCGCGGGCAGTCTTCTTCAGCCGCGCGGCGAGCTTTTCGTAAACGATGCGCAGCGGCCCGACATCGGCGAGCGCATAGCGCAATTGCCGCTCGCTCAGCGGCCGGTGGGACCAGTCGGTGAAGCGCGCGGATTTGTCGATATGCGCGCCGCCGAGCTTGCTGGCCAAGGTCTCATAGCTCGCCGCCTCGCCGAAGCCGCAGACCATGGCCGCGACCTGGCTATCGAAGATCGGCGCCGGCACCTTGCCGGTGAGATTGACGAAGATTTCGATATCCTGACGCGCGGCGTGGAAGACCTTCAGCACCTCGGGATTGGCCATGAGCGCGAAGAGCGGCGCGAGATCGATGCCCTCGGCCATGGGGTCGATCGCCACCGTTTCCTCAGGCCCGCCGACCTGAACCAAGCAGAGCACCGGCCAATAGGTGCGGTCGCGCATGAACTCGGTATCGACAGTAACGAATTCGGCTTTCGCCTGCCGCTCGCAAAAAGCGGCGAGCTCATCGGTCTTCGCGATTAACGTCATGGGGGTCTGCTATACAATAGATCGGCGATCGAGGGGAGGGCGGTACCAGCCGCACGGGGAGAGCCGATGAGCAGCGACGACGCGCGGCCGGAGATCACCGGCGAGACGACAGTCACCTTGTGGGACCAATTCAAGGCGTTTTATTGGAGCGCGCCCTGGCTGTGGTGGGTGTTGGCGGCATGTTGTCTCATCATCTTTCTGTCGTCCTTAGGCAATGACGAGGACAGCGATACGTTTTTCAGTGCGCCGGTGATGATCGGCCTGTTCGTCCTGCTGTGGGTTGCGATCATCGTCATCAGCTATTGGCGGCTCAGCCGCGAGCAAAAGCAGGTGCGCTATCGCCTCACCACCGAGCGGATCGAGATCAGCGACGGGACCGGCGCGTTCGTCGCGATTCCCTGGACCGGGATCAGGCGCTGTATCGAGACCCGCTCGGCGCTGCTTTTCCGGCTACGGCCATCGGGCCTGCGCTGGCTGCCAAAACGCGCTTTCGGCGATGTCATGGGCTTGCGCGGCCTCGCCGCGCAATGTTTGGGTTCCAAGGCAAAGTTGCGCCGAAGCCAATAGCCGGATTTGTGTGATTAACCGGCCGTGGCTTGACAAAGCGCCTGCCGTCTCGGCTTTTTGCGGCCCATGCATCAATATCGCACCACCACCTGCGGCGCACTGCGCCTCGCCAACGCTGGCAGCGAAACCCGCATCGCCGGCTGGGTCCACCGTAAGCGCGACCACGGGCAGCTCCAATTCGTCGATCTCCGCGACCATTACGGCGTCACGCAATGCGTCATCGACGTGTCCTCGCCGCTTTTCGCCAAAGTCGACGCGCTGCGTCTCGAAAGCGTCATCTCGGTGAGCGGCACGGTTGTGCAGCGCTCGCCCGACACGGTCAATCCGAAGCTGCCGACCGGTGAGGTCGAGCTGCAGATCAAGACGATCGACGTGTTGTCCGAGGCCGAACCGCTGCCTTTCCCGGTGAATGCGGATGCGGATTATCCCGAGGATATGCGGCTGCGCTATCGCTTCCTCGATTTGCGCCGCGAGCACCCGCACGCGAATCTCATTCTGCGCTCGAAGGTGATCGCCTCGATCCGCCGCCGCATGATCGAGCAGGGCTTCACCGAGTTCCAGACGCCGATCCTCACCGCGAGCTCGCCCGAAGGCGCGCGCGATTATCTCGTGCCGAGCCGGCTCCATCCGGGCAAGTTCTATGCGCTGCCGCAGGCGCCGCAACAATTCAAGCAGCTGCTGATGGTCGCGGGCTTCGATCGCTATTTCCAGATCGCGCCGTGTTTCCGCGACGAGGCGAGTCGCGCCGATCGCTCGCCGGGCGAGTTCTATCAGCTCGATCTCGAAATGTCCTTCGTGACGCAGGATGACGTCTTTGCCGCGATCGAGCCGGTGATGACCGGTATCTTCGAGGAATTCGGCAACGGACGCACCGTCACGAAAGCGCCGTTCCCGCGTATTCCCTATGCCGAGGCGCTGGCGAAATACGGCTCCGACAAGCCCGATTTGCGCAATCCGATCGAGATGCGCAACGTTACCGAGACGTTCCGCGGCTCCGGCTTCAAGATTTTCGCCTCGCAGATCGAAGCCGATCCGAAGGTTCAGGTCTGGGCGATCCCCGGTCCGACCGGCGGCAATCGCGCGTTCTGCGATCGCATGAATTCCTGGGCGCAGGGCGAAGGCCAGCCGGGCATGGGCTACATCTTCTTTCGCGAGGGCGAGGAAGGCGGCGCGGGGCCGGTCGCGCGCAATCTCGGCGCCGAGCGAACGATCGCACTCCGCGACGCGCTTGGTCTCAAGAACGGCGATGCGGTGTTCTTCGTTTGCGGCGTGCCGGAGACATTCCGGCCCTTTGCCTCGGCGGCGCGGCTGAAGATCGGCAGCGAGCTCAATCTGAC
>DATMZZ010000191.1:0-4135 GCA_035573175.1 Allostellaceae bacterium | reverse complement strand
TAAATCTTTCTCACCGTCTGCAACAGCGAGAGATGGAAGCTGCGGCCGACGCGCAACAGCACCGGATCGACCTGGCGCACGCCACTCGCCACTGACAGCACCATCGGGAAGAAGCAAGAAAGTGTGCCCATCGCGATCTTCGAGCCCGGTCCGACGCCGAATAGCACCAGCAGGATCGGCAGGAAGACGATTTTCGGCGTTGGCGCGAGATAATGCATGTAAGGCTCGAACGCCTTACCGGCGAAGCGGCCGGCACCGAGCACGAGGCCGACAACAATTCCGGCGACGGAGCCGAGCAGCAATGACACCCCGACCTCGATCAAGGTCAGCTCGAGATTCCAATAGAAGCCCGGACTGGTGAGAAGATAGGCAACCGCCCCCGCGATCGTAATGGCGCTCGGCACCACGCCCTCAAAAACGAGGCCGGAGCGCGCGACGACCTCCCAGATCACCCAGAGCCCGAGCAGCGTCGCGATGCGCAGCAACAGCACCGGCGAAAGGCCGCGGCGCGGAAGCGGTGCGTCTAAGCGCGCCTCAGCCACCGCTCGAGCCTTTCGGTCAGATAGAAGAAGCAGATGCTGGTGAGCACGACGAAGCTAATCGCGCCATACATCATCGGGATTTCCCAGCGCTGCGCGAGATCGTCGATCAGTTCGCCCAGGCCGCCGAAATTGATGAGGAATTCGATGCCGACGACGCTGATCAGCGCATAGACGAGGCCGAGGCGGATGCCGGTGCACAGCGTCGGCACGGCCGCCGGCAGCATGATTTTCCAGAAGAGTTGCGCCGGCGACAGGCGGAAGCTGCGCCCGACATCGATCAGCACGCGGCGGATCGCATCGAGCCCCTCTTTCGTCTTCAGCACAATCGAGGGCAGCGCGGTAAGAAAACTCATCACGATGATCGTGCCGACATTCCGGCCGAAGAAGACCAGGAACAACGGATAGAGCAGCACCAGCGGTGCGGCAGCGAAGCTCGCGACCCAGTTCTCGAAAGCAGCCCCAGCCCAGCGTTTCGCATGCAGCCACCAGCCGATCGCCGTGCCGACGATGACCGCGAGACCGGCGGAGACCAGCGCTTCTGCGAAAGTCTGCAGGAAGCGCTGGATCAGGTCTTCATCCATGATGAGCGTCGGGAAGCTCGCCGCGATATCGCTCGGGGCCGGCGCGACCAGCGGGCTGACGAAGCCGAGCATCACCAGCCCCTGCCAGATCGCCAGCAGCACGGCGACCGCGGCAAGCCCCGTGAGGACTGGCAGTGCCCGGCTCACGGCCCAGTCACTGACCCGGCTTCCACACGATGTCGAAGACTCCTTTCACGTCGTCTTCTTTCATCGCTTTCGGAATACGCTTTGCGGCCAGCGCCTCATCGAGCACACGCTGGATGCCGCTGAAGTGGAACGGATCGTTGGCTGCCTTGGTGAGGAAGCCCTTTACGGTCTTCTCCGCGGCTTCGTGTGGCAGGTTATTGTCCTGGGCGAGATAGTCGATCGCCTTGGGATTGTCGTACGCCCATTGATAGGATTTCACATAGGCCTTCATGAAGCGCACGATCAGGTCGCGATGCTGCTGCAGCGTATTGAGGTTGGCGACGTTGACGCGGATGGTCTCATTGGCGACATCCTTCGAATCATTCGCGCTCGCGATCTTGAAGATCTTGCCCTGATCGAGATCGAGCACGCCGAACGGCGCCGCCGCCCAGCCGGCATTCAGCTGGCCCGACATAACTTGCGTGAAGGTCGGCGGCATGCCCCCCGAGGGAACGGGCTTGGCGTCGACATTCTGTTCCTTGAGCAGCGTCAGTAGCGAAAGATTGCTCGATGAACCGGGCGCCGAAAAGCCGATGGTCTTGCCGCCCTTCAAATCTTTCAGGCTTTTGATTCCGACGCCGGCCTTCGCATACCAATAGAGGTCGGCCGAGCCGGTCGATTCAGCTGAGATGATGCGCACCGGCGCTCCCTTCACATAGGCCGAGATGATGCCGAGCGTGCCGGTCGCGACCGCGACATCGACGCTGCCCGAAACCACGGCGGTCTCGGTGGTCGCACCGCCTTCGGTATAGGTGATGTCGAGGGTGATGTTCTGTTCCTTGAAGAAGCCCTGGCGATCGCCATAGACGCTGAAGGATGTGTCCCAGGCACCTTTCTGCGGGATCGCAATCTTCAAAGTATCGGCGCGCGCGGGAATTGCCGCGAAGGCCGCAACGACAGCCGTCATTGCGAGGAGCGAAGCGACGAAGCAATCCAGTCGTCGATAAAGACTGGATTGCTTCGCTTCGCTCGCAATGACGAACTTGGCGAGCACGTTTCTATTCATCATTCATCCTCCCTCATTATCGCCCGAGCGATGCGCGAGCGATGCCTCGCTGGCGCTCAAACCTTTGCTGGCTTCTTCGCGCAGATCGCTCCAGATCTGCGCCACATATTGTCCGAAGGCGGCCGAGCCGACGATCGCGGAATCGCGCGGCCGCGGCAGATCGATCTCGAAAATGCGCTTTACCATGCCAGGCCGAAAAGTCATGACCACGACCCGATCCGCGAGCTGCACCGCCTCGGCGATATTGTGGGTGATGAGCAGCGTCGTCTGCTGCAACTCTTGCTGGATCTGCAACAGCTTGTCGCCGAGCAGCAGCCGCGTCTGCTCGTCGAGCGCGGCGAAAGGCTCGTCCATCAGCAATATCTTCGGCTGAAAGGCGAGCGTGCGGGCGAGCGCGGTGCGCTGGCGCATGCCGCCCGAGAGCTCGGCCGGATAGCGCGCCTCGAAGCCTTCGAGACCGACAAGCTTCACGAGATCGCGCGCACGGGTTTCGCGCTCCGCTTTCTTGACGCCGGCGACTTCGAGCGGAAAAGCGATGTTGTCGAGCGTTGTGCGCCAGGGAAAAGTCGATTCCTCCTGGAACACCATCCCGATGGCACGATGTGCGCCGGCAATCGGCTCGCCATCGACGAGCACTCGGCCCGAGTACCCGTCGATCAAGCCGCCGATGATGTTGAACAGAGTCGATTTGCCGCAGCCCGACGGGCCGATCAGCGCAACGAACTCGCCTTTCTTCACGGCGAAGGAGACGCTCTCGATCGCCGTGAGATCGGCGAAGCGTTTGCTCAGCGCCTCGACGGCGAGCGCCGGGGAGCGGGCTTTGCCGCTCTCCTCGCTCGGCGTCAGCGGCGCCGCGGCGCGCATCGCCGAGGCCGGCCGCTAATCCTTCTGGCCGCGCGGCACGTTCGCCGAAGCGCCGGCATCGTAGCCGCCGGCGACGCGGACATCGACGACCGCAACCTTGCCGTCATCGACCGCGGCGATCGCCTGCTTCAGCGCCGCTTCGAGATCGCCGTGCTTCTGGACCGGACCGATGCCGACCGCGCCTTGGGCGCGCGCCAACGTCGCGAGATCGAGATCGGGATCGCCGATGTGTTGGCCGATCCATTTATTCGCGACCGTGCGCTCGCGCTCCTTGGCGACGCGCTCTTGATGCAGCTCGTCGTTATAGAAGGAGCGGTTGTTGCACACGACGATGAGCAGCGGCACGCGGTAATGCACCGCCGTCCAAATCGCTGGATTGCCCATCATGAAATCGCCGTCGCCGAGGACAGAGATTGCCAGCCGGCCGCTGCCCTTCAGCGCGAGCGCCATGCCGACCGACGTGCCAGGACCCGAGCCGACGCCGCCGCCGCCATCCGTGCCGAGGCTATCGAGCGGGTCCTTCATCGGCCAGAAATGGCCGTGCCAGGAAAGCGAGTGACGCAACAGGCTGGTCTTGCGACCCGCCGTCAATTTCTGCAGCGCGGCCGCGATATGCGGCACATAGATCGTTCCCGAAGCATCGGGTGCCGGCAGCGCGGGCACTTGCGCCGGCTTGCGGTCTGGCCAGGCCGGCGCCTTGCGCGCGCCGAGTTTCTTCACCGCGGCGAGCAAAGCCGTGACGGTCGCGTCTGCCTCGGCCGCGAGGTAGAGATCGGCCGGCGGCAGGATGTGATATTCCATGCCGAAGCCGTTATGCGAATACTGGTCGACCGACACGCGTACGACATAGGCGCCGAGCTTGCCTTTGCCGGCCGCACCCTGCAGCAAGCCGCCGAGATCGACCCAATCGAGCGACACGACGACATCGGCTTGGCGCAGCAGCTCGGCTGCCGCCA
>DATMZZ010000190.1:0-2029 GCA_035573175.1 Allostellaceae bacterium | reverse complement strand
ATGGCAGGCGAGCGCGAGTTCGAAGCCGCCGCCCATCGCGGTGCCGTTCAGTGCGCAGACCCACGGCTTGCCGCAGGTCTCGATGCGCCGGTAGAGCAGCGAGAGCTTGCGGCTCTCTTCGAACACCATCGCGGCAGCGGCCTCCGCGCCTTGCTTGCGCACGGTCTCGGCGTAAATCGCGCCCATGCCTTCCAGCATCGTCAGATCGGCGCCGCCGCAGAACGCCTCCTTGCCGGAAGTGATGATCGCGCCCTTGATCGCCGCATCGCCCGCGACCTTTTCGACGATGCCCGAAAGCTCGGCAATGGCCGCCATGGTGATGACGTTCATCGAGCGGTCCGGCATGTCCCACGTCACGAGCGCGATGCCGTCGGCGTCGATATCAAATTTAAAATCGGCCATGGGTTTTCCTTAGGTATACGGCTCGCCGCTCTTGTGCAGATAACGCCTGCCGTCGGCATCGCGGATCAGTGTGAGGTCATCGTCCGGATAGTGCACATGATCGGCCGGCGCGCGCGTGCCGACCTCGAGATAGACGGCATCCTTGGTCGTGCGGTTGATGAGGCGATGCGCATTGCCGCTGTTGGCTTTGAATGCGGCGGCATCGCCCGGCTTCAGCACCGTCTCGCCCTCGTTCTCGACCAGCACGAGCTCGCCCTCGAGCATGTAGATGAATTCGTCCTCGGTCTCGTGATAGTGCCGGAGCGCCGAGGCGGCGCCGGCCGAAATGCGCGTGAGATTGACGCCGAATTGCGTGAGCTTGCCCGCATCGCCCAGCGCCTGTTTGTGCCGGTTGGCATGCTCGGCCTGAAACGGTGCGGGATAGAAGCTGCCGCTACGGACTGGGACTTTGCTGATGTCGATCTTGGGCATTCGGCCTCACATCTTTTCCCGGGCGCAGCGCAGCGCGAAGCGCTGCAGACCCGGGATCGTCCCAATTTGCGGCGGTCCCGGATCTGCGCTGCATCACTTCGTGCTGCAGCGCGTCCGGGACAAGTAAAGCTCACACCCGCTCGATGATCGTCGCCGTGCCCATGCCCATGCCGATGCAGAGTGTCACCAGCGCCGTCGATTTGCCGGTACGTTCCAATTCGTCGAGCACGGTGCCGAGGATCATCGCGCCGGTCGCGCCGAGCGGATGACCCATGGCGATTGCGCCGCCATTCACGTTGATCTTGTCGTGCGGGATGTCGAGCGCCTGCATGTAACGCAGCACGACCGAGGCAAACGCCTCGTTCAACTCCCACAAGTCGATGTCGCTCTTCGACATGCCGGCCTTTTTCAAGACCTTCTCGCTTACCGGAATCGGGCCGGTCAGCATGATCGCGGGCTCTGAGCCGATATTGGCGAACGCCCTGATGCGCGCACGCGGCTTCAAGCCATTGCGGGCACCGGCTTCCTTGCTGCCGATCAGTACGGCCGCTGCGCCATCGACGATGCCGGACGAATTGCCCGGATGATGCACGTGATTGATCGCCTCGATTTCCGGATGCTTCTGCACGGCGACCGCATCAAATCCGCCCATCTCGCCCATCTGAACGAATGACGGCTGCAGCGACGCAAGCGACTGCATCGTCGTCGACGGCCGCATGTGCTCGTCCTTGGCGAGGATCGTCAACCCGTTCACGTCCTTCACAGGCACCACCGATTTTGCAAATCGGCCTTCGTCCCAGGATTTCGCCGCGCGTTTCTGACTCTCGACCGCATAAGCGTCGACGTCGTCACGCGAGAAGCCGTACTTCGTCGCGATGAGATCCGCGGAAATGCCTTGCGGCATGAAATACTGCTCGACCGCAATCGTCGGATCGAAGGCCCACGCGCCACCCGACGCGCCGATGCCGACGCGGCTCATCGATTCCGCGCCGCCGCCGATCGTCATGTCGTGCTGGCCGGACATCACCTCCGCTGCCGCGAAGTTGATCGCATCGAGGCCCGAGGCGCAGAACCGGTTGATCTGCACGCCGGGCACCTGATCGCCGAAGCCCGCGACCAGCGCTGCGGCGCGCGCGATGTCGCCGCCCGCTTCGCC
>DATMZZ010000189.1:0-14886 GCA_035573175.1 Allostellaceae bacterium | reverse complement strand
ATTTCAGCTTCGCCAAAGCGGTCGGCGCGATCTTCAAAGCCGAAGACAATGCGCGCGGCGTGCGGCTCGCGATCGCCGAGGCGATCAATTCCGGCCTCACCACCGTTCACAACTGGTCGCATAACATCGTCTCGCCCGCCTATGCCGATGCCGAGCTGGCGGCGCATCACGCTTTGGGGCATCGCGCCCTCTTCGGTTACGGCTATTTCGGCATCCGCCGGGAAGATCAGCCGGTGAATGTCGCCGATCTGCCGCGCGTCAACGAGCGCTGGATCAAGCCGAGCGAGGGGTTGCTGACGCTCGGCGTCTGCTCGCGCGGGCCGGAGAGCAACAATATGGATATGGTCCGCATGGAATGGGAGGCAGCGCGCAAGATGGGGCTGCGCGTCTCGACCCATGTCGGCACCGGCCTCGCGAAGGTGAAGCAACGTCAGGCCATCAAGAAGCTCAGCGAGGCCGGGCTGCTCGGACCGGACGTGATCCTCGTCCATGACACCAACATCGTCGACAATGACAGCGAGCTGCTCGCCAAGACCAAGACCGAGGTCAGCCTCAGCCCGTTCACCGAGCTGCGCACCGGCTTCGGCATCACCCCGATCGGCGCGCTGACCAAGGCCGGCGTGCCGCTGAGCCTCTCGGTCGACACGACCGCGCTCGCCGGCAATTGCGACATGTTCGCGATCATGAAGGCGATCCTCAACATCGCCGATGGCGAGGCGCAAAGCGAGTTCCAGATGACGGCGCGCCGCGCGCTGGAACTGGCGACGACCGATGGCGCGCGAGCGCTGGGCATCGCCGACCGCGTCGGCTCACTGACGCCGGGCAAGCGCGCCGACATCATCTTGATCCGCACCACCGATCTCAATATGGCGCCCTTCACCGATCCCGGCCGCATGGTCGTGCAATCGACCAACCCGTCGAATGTCGACATGGTGATGATCGATGGACGCATCCTGAAGAGCGGCGGCAAGCTCATCGGCATCGACGTGCCGCGCATCGTGCGTGAAGCGAACGACACGGCGAAGCGCGTACGCGCCGAGGCCGAGCGCATCAGCCACACCTAGCCGGGACGCGGCTGGCGCCCATCCAGCGCCAGCCGTAAAATCCGCCCGCCAATGGGATAAGGGGGCGGTCGATGGCTGTTCAGAAAATCGGTCAGCATGTCGTGCGCGAGGAGGATGACCGCCTGCTGCGCGGCCGAGGTCGCTACGTTTCCGATATGAAGACGCCGGGCGAGGTCCAGGCCTATGTCCTGCGCTCGCCGCATGCCCACGCCAAGATCACGGCAATCGATACCGCGCAGGCGAAAGCCGCGCCCGGCGTGCTCGCGGTTCTGACCGGCGCCGATATCGCCAAGCGCGGCCTCGGCACCACGCGGCCTTTCGCGCCGAGGAAGCGCAGCAACGGCCAGCCGGCTTTCGTCTGTCCGCAGCCGCTGCTCGCGAAAGATCGCGTGCGCTATGTCGGCGATCCGGTCGTCTTCGTTGTCGCCGAGACCCTGAACCAGGCGAAAGACGCGGCCGAGCTGATCGATGTCACCTACGAGCCGCTGCCGGCGGTGATCACCGCCGAAGAAGCGATCGCGTCCGGCGCGCCGGC
Organism: Allostellaceae bacterium; assembly: GCA_035573175.1. Classification (GTDB taxonomy): domain Bacteria; phylum Pseudomonadota; class Alphaproteobacteria; order ATCC43930; family CGMCC-115725; genus CAIKMD01. Next base: position 13,287 of record DATMZZ010000189.1, on the reverse strand, counting down.
GGTGCATGACGAGAATCCCGGCAACGAGGCCTTCTTCCACGAAGGAGGCAACAAGGACGCGGTCGATGCTGCCTTCGCCAAGGCGGCACATCTCGTCAAGCACCGGGTCATCATCAACCGCATCACCGCGAACACGATGGAGCCGCGCGGCTGCCTCGCGCAATACGATGCGGTCGATAAGCGCTACACCATCCGCTGCACGGTGCAATCGGCGCATGGCGCGAAGGCCGCGCTCGCCGGTCAGATCTTCAAGCTGCCGCACACCAAGTTCCGCGTGGTTTGCGACAATATGGGCGGCGGCTTCGGCATGAAGGGCGGCGTCTATCCCGAATACGCCGTCGCGCTCTACGCCGCCGAAGTCACCGGCCGTCCGGTGCGCTGGACCGCGGAGCGCAGCGAAGGTGTGATGACCGACGAGATGAGCCGCGGCAGCCATGTCGAGACGATCTTGGCGCTCGACAAGGACGGCAAGTTCCTGGCGCTGCGCGCGGTCAACACCGCGTCTATCGGCGCGTATTTCTCGTCCGAGCGGCCGACGATTCCGCTGACCGTTGCGCTCGGCTGCCTCGTCAACACCTACGCTTTCCCGGCCATCCACGCGCAAGTGCGCGCGGTGCTGACCAACACCATGACCATCGCGCCCTATCGCGGCGGCGGCCGGCCCGAGCCGATCATCGTCACCGAGACGATCATCGACAAAGCGGCGCATCAGCTTGGCATCGACGCGGCGGAACTACGCCGCCGCAACACCGTGCCAGTAAGCGCGATGCCTTACACGACGGCGATGCGCCAGGTCTATGACGGTGGCGATTTCGGCAAGAATCTCACCGATGCGCTGAAGCTCGCCGAGCAAGCGAGCGTCGAGCAAAGGCGCGAGGCAGCGAAGAAGCGCGGTAAGATACTAGGGTTTGGCGTGGCAACGGCCGTCGCCGCAACAGGCGGCCGCGATTTCGAATTTGCCGAAGTGCGCTTCGATCAATCGGGCGGCGTGACTCTCATCACCGGCAGCATGGATCACGGGCAAGGCCACGGCACTGTCTATAAGCAGGTGCTGTCGGAGAAGCTCGGCATCGATGCCGACAAGATCCGCTACGAATATGGCGACACCGACCTCGTCGATAACGGCGTCGGCACCTTCGGCTCGCGCTCGGCGATCCTCGCGGGCGGCGCGATCACCGTCGCAGCCGAGAAGCTGGTCGAGAAAGGCAAGAAGATCGCCGCGCATATGATGGAAGCGGCGACCAGCGATGTCGTCTTCGAAGGCGGCAATTTCGCCATCGCCGGCACCGACAAGACGGTGACGCTGGCGCAGGTTGCGCGCCATTCCTTCGAATGGGGCCAGTTGCCGAACGACATCGAGATGGGCTTCACCGAGCGCGCCAATTACGGGCCGGCGAACGCCTCGACCTTCCCCTCGGGCGCGCATATCTGCGAGATCGAGATCGATGCCGAAACCGGCAAGCTCGCCATGACCCGCTACGCCGCAGTCGACGACGTCGGCACAGTGCTGAACCCGTTAATCTGCGAAGGCCAGATCCAGGGTGGCATCGTCCAGGGCCTCGGCCAGGCACTGTGCGAAAACATCATCTACGATGCGAACGGCCAGCTCCTCAGCGGCTCGTTCATGGATTACTGCATGCCGCGCGCCGACGATCTTTGCGATTTCACCCTCGGCAACAATACCTCGCCGACCGATCGCAACCCGCTCGGCGTCAAAGGCGTCGGCGAGGCCGGCACGATCGGCGCAATCCCGGCGCTGATGAACGCGGTCAACGACGCGCTTCATCGCATCGGTGCGCCCGAGATCGAGATGCCCGCGACGCCGGAGAAGGTCTGGCGCGCGATCCAGGCGGCCGCGCGATAGTCTTCGCGCCTCCGCCGTATAGGGCGGACGACGGAGGCAGTTCCCACACAAAAACACGCCCTTGGAAGATGGGCCATGACGATCAACAGGCGTGATCTGTTGCGCGGTAGCGGAATGGCGGCCGCGGTGGCGGCCAGCGGCATCGTGCCGCTCGAAGCCGAAGCCCAAAGACTGCCGACAAAATGGGATCACACCGCCGATGTGGTGGTCATCGGCTCGGGCGCGTCGGGCTACGCATCAATCCGAAGGGGCAGGTGATGGACATGCATGGCGCGGTGATCGCGGGACTCTGTTCCTGCGGTGAGACAGTCGGTGGCTTCAGCCAGCACGGCCTCGCCCGCGCGACTTGCCAGGGCTACATCGCCGGCATGAACGCCGCGGCCGAGAAGGTCTCCAGCTGAGCGCCGCCCGCGCCCGCCAGAACTGGATCGCGGTCGCCTCCGCCGATCACGCTAGGCGCGGCGGCGAGGGCGGCTTCATGCAGGTCTCGCACGGCAAGCTCGCACCACTGAAACGCATCGCGCCGGGCGATCGCGTCGCCTTCTACGCACCGACGGTGACACTTGGCGGCAAGGACAAATGCCAAGCCTTCATCCTGCTCGGCATCGTGCGCGAGGGCGAGCCGTATCAAGTCACAATGACCGCCGACTTCCAGCCCTTCCGCCGCGATGTCGAATGGCTATCGCGGAAGGAGGCGCCGATCGCGCCGCTGCTCGACCAGCTCGATTTCTCGGCTGGGCGGCGTAACTGGGGATATCAACTCCGCTTCGGCCTCTTCGCGATCAGCGATCACGACATCGCGCTGATCGCGAAGGCGATGGGCGTAACGCTAGGTGACTGAATAGATTTCGTCATTGCGAGCCCCTTCGACAAGCTCAGGAGCGAAGCAATCCAGTGCATCGACAGACTGGATTGCTTCGTCAGCCCTTCGGGCTTCCTCGCAATGACGAGTTCGGTTACTCCGCCGCGGCCTTCGCGTCTTGGATCGCGCGCCAGACGCGCTCGGGCGTCGCCGGCATCTCGACGTGGCGGACGCCAAACTCCGAGAGCGCATCGACGATAGCGTTGATCACGGCGCCGAGCGCCGGGGTCGTGCCCCCCTCGCCGCCCGGCCGGATGCCGTAGCGATGGCTGGTGGCCGGCACTTCGACGAGCGAGGTGTTGAACTGCGGCATCATATCGGCGCGCGGCACGGCGTAATCCATGAACGATGCCGATAGGTTCTGCGCATTCTCGCGATCGTAGTAGCAGAGCTCCATCAGCGCCTGGCCGATGCCCTGCGCCGCCGCGCCATGTGTCTGGCCGTGGAGGATCATTGGATTGATGGCGAGGCCGACATCGTCGATGCCGGCCCATTGCAGCAGCCGCACATCGCCGGTATCGGGATCGACCTCGACCTCGCAGATATGCGTGCCCGATGGCCACGCGCCCGAGCGCACGACCTGATCGCCGATGCCGTCGAGCTTGCCTTTCAGATCGTCGGGCAGATCGGCGCGTGTCTCGGCGGCCTTGGCGATGTCGAAGATGCCGTAGAAGCGATCGGTGCCCTTGATGCCAAAGCGGCCATCGGCGAATTCGATATCGTCGACCGAGGCTTCGAGCAGATGCGAGGCGATCTTCTTTCCCTTCTCGATGATCTGGTCGGTGGCGATGCCGATGACTAGGCTGGCGAGACGCATCGAGCGGCCGGAATGCGAGCCGCCGCCGACCGAGACGCGCTTGGTATCATGCGCGACGTAATCGATGCTCTCGAACGGCACGCCGAGCCAGGTGTTGATGAGCTGCGCGAAGCTGGTCTCGTGGCCCTGGCCGCTATTCATCGTACCAAGCACCAGCTCGACGCGGCCGCGCGATTCCACCGTTACTTCGGCGCGCTCGCGCGGGAAGCCGCCGGCGATCTCGATGTAATTGCCGATGCCGATGCCGCGCAGCTTGCCATTCTTTCTCGATTCCGCCTTACGCGTGGCAAAGCCCCGCCAGTCGGCAAGGTCGAGCGCGGCATTCATGCCCTTCTCGTATTCGCCGTTGTCGTAGGTCTGGCCGACGGCGTTGGTATAGGGGAAGGCGTTCTCCGCGATGAAATTCTTGCGCCGCAGCTCGACCGGATCGAAGCCGCATTGATCGGCGGCGAGATCGACCAGCCGCTCGATGACATAGACTGCTTCCGGACGGCCGGCGCTGCGATAGGGCGTGGTCGGCGGCGTATTGGTGACGACGGCACAGCCGCGGAAATGCACGGCGGGGATGTCGTAGACGCCGGACATCTGGCCGAGGCCCTTGCGCAGTGGCACGAAGACGATGGTATGCGCGCCGAGATTGCTGATATTAGTGCCGCGTAGGCCGATGAACTTGCCGTCCTTGTCGAGAGCGAGCTCGGCCTCGACGGTCAGATCGCGGCCCTGATAATCGCTGACGAAGGATTCGGTGCGATCGCCCTGCCATTTGATCGGCCGGCCGATCTTCTTCGATGCCCAGGGCAACACCGCATATTCCGGGAAGAAGAAATTGCGCGTGCCGAAATTGCCGCCCATATCGCCGCAGACGCAGCGCACCTTCTCGACCGGCACGCCGAGCACGCTGGCGAGATCGCCGCGCTCGCGCGCGACGCCGCTGCCGGTGCCGGCATAGAGCGTATAGAGGTCGGCCTTGGGATCGTAATCGCCGACCGCGTTGCGCGGCTCCATCGGCGTGCCGGTGACGCGATTGCACCAGCCTTCGAAGCGCACGACATGCGCGGCCTTGGCGAACGCCGCATCAGTCGCCGCCTTGTTGCCGACATCGACATCGACGACGAGATTTGACTGCGCCTCGTCCCAGACCTTGGGCGATTTCGCATCCATCGCATCCTTGGCCCAGGCGACCGCCGGCAATATCTCGTAATCGACCTCGACCAGCTCGGCACCGTCTTTCGCCTGCTCCGTGGTCTCGGCAATGACGACCGCGACTGGCTCGCCGACATGGCGCACCTTGTCCGCCGGCAGCATCGGCTGAGCATGGATAAAGGTTTCGAAGCCGGGGCGGATATCGACCTTCACATCGGGCGGGCCTTCGAGCGACGGCTTGTGATCCATGAGATGGAGGCCATCGGCGAGCAGGTCCTTGCCGGTGAAGACAGCGATAACACCCGGCGATTTCAGCGCGGCGGAAGTGTCGATGCTGCGGATGCGCGCATGCGCATGATGCGAGCGGACCATCCAGGCATAAGCCGTGTTCGGCAGCCACACATCGGTGACGTAAACACCCTGCCCGGTCAGTAGCCGTTTATCTTCCTTGCGCTGAACCGGCTTGCCGATGCCGCCCGTGGTTTCGCTCCGCTCGACCATTTTCTCGTGACTCCGCCTCTTCTACGGCGCCACTAAACCCGGCCTGGGCGCTGCGCGCAAGTGCGCCGCGGGAATGGGGCTTTGCGCCCCATGCCGCCGCACACCAACGCCTGCGCGTTAATGTGCGGTCGTCTGCACCTGCGCCGCGAGCTCGCGCGTTTTCGCCAGCACTTGGCGGTGCGCGTCGTCGGTCTTGGCCCACTCCTCGGAGATCTGCGAGAGCGCCGCGCCCCATTTCTTTTGCTGTTCGGCGCTCAGCGACACGACGGTCTGGCCCGGCTTGTGCGAAAGCTCCTCGCGCACCTTGGTGCCGAGATTGTCGAGGATCTGACCGGCACGGCGGCTCTGCGCCTCGCCGGAATTATCCATCAGGATCTTCTTCACATTGTCGGGCAGCGTGTTGAATTTCGACTTGGCCATCCAGACGCCGCCCGGCCCGCCGCCGAACGCCGCGGTGATGTGATAGCTCGTCACCTCGTCGAGCTTGAAATCGGGCAGCGCCGCCATCGGGAAATCGATGCCATCGGCCGTGCCGCGCTGCAGCGCCTGGTAGCTGTCAGTGAGGCCGATCGAGAGCGGCGAGCCGCCGAGGCGTTTCACCACCTCGGTCGGGATCTTGCCGCTGGCGATGAATTTGAGGCTGCTGATGTCGGTGAGCGGCTTCGTCGGCGGCTTGACGAGATGCATCGCGACCGGCGGAAAGGCCTGGAAGAACAGCGGCACGATCTGATCGAATTCGGAATCGAGCATGCCGGTCTTGTAGAGGCGCCAGAACACGACCGATTCCTGCTCCGCCGAATTCATCACGAAAGGCAGCGCCATCACTTCCGAAAGCTTGAACTTGCCGGCGAGATAATTGAGCGAGCCGAAGCTGATCTGCATCACGTCGCTCAAGAGCCGGTCGTAGAAATTCGTGCTGCTGGCTAACGTATAGCCGTCGCGCACATCGATCTGCACGACGCCCTTGCCCTGGGTGTTAATGCGATCGGCCCATTCGTGATAGGTCTGCTGCCCAACCGGCGAGGTGGGCTGGGCGATCGTGGTCATGATGAGCTTCAACTCATCCGCCGGCGCCGCTCGCGAAGCGAGCAGCGCGGCGAGCATGCAAACGACACTAAGTGCGTAACGCAACATCGGCCTCCCCCGAACAGTTTTATATTTGTTAGCGCCGCTCTTACGAGCGATTGTCCTATGAGCGATTCTCGGGCCGCAGATATTGCGGAATGATGATATCGCTCGACTGGAATTGCCACATATCGCCGCCGGGATTGTGCTCCCACACGCGCGTCTTCCAATTGTCGTCGAGGCAATCCATATCGGCCGAGTACTCGGTCTGGCCGCCGCAGACGGCATTGAAGTACCAGAACACGTTCGAGCCCATGATGTGCCGGCCGGGCGAAGAATAGGCCTTGTAGCCCTTCTTCAGCATGTTGTGCCCACCCGAGACGACGTCGTTCATATCCGGCACGTCGAAGGCGACATGGTTCCAGCCGAGCTTCGGCGTCGCGCTCAAGAAGAAGAGATTGTGGTGCCAGGGCGAACCCGGCGCGCGCAAGAAGTCGCCGAGATCGAGCGCGCGATCGGTAATACGGAAGCCCAGACGGTTGGTATAGAAATTCGACGCCTTCTCGGTCTGGCCCTTGGGGCAGAAGAAGACGACATGGCCCATGCGGATGAGCTCGGGCGGCTTCTTCGGGTCGACCGCGACATTGACGCCACGGCGTTGCGGCAAGCCGGGATCGACGCCGGGCGCCACCACGCGGAAGCCGATCTGCAAGCCGATATCGTCATGCGTGTGCAGGCCGCCCTGAGCGTCGCGCGTCACGTCGCGATCCTTGCTGAGCTCGGCGCCGATCTGCTCGAGGCTCTCCTTGCTGTCGACGCCCCAGATGGTCTCGCGCACCGTCGGCCCGCCTTCGACCGCGTTCGGCAACACGCTGTCGCCCGTGCCGCGGATCTGCACGCTCTGCCCGGTGGGCAACGCGAATTCGGCGCCGCTCGCATTCTTCCCGCGCAGCTTCAGACCCCATTCCTCGAAATAAGTTGTCGCGGCGGCAACATCGTCGACGCCGTAAACGATCGATTCGACGCGCATAACGGGCATGGTGGCCTCCCCAATTGCCAAATCCCCAGCGATAACGCTGCCCGCATGATAGGCCAGGTGGGCAACAAGGTCGAGAATAGCGGCGCCGATCTGCCCGTCTTGTCAGCCGCGATGCGGGCAGCGCAAGATGATGCCCTGCAATAGGGAGATGTCATGAAGGTCTTCGTTTTCGATCTCTTAGCCTATGGCAAACATCTCGATACGCTGAAGGTCGATAACGAGCTGCCCTATCCGCTGCGGCGGGAGCATTTCGACGCCGAGATCGCGACGCGGACTTATGGCGAGCATCTCGATGCCTGGGAAGAGATCGACAAGCTCGGCTACGACGGCATCGGCTTCAACGAGCATCACTGCTCGCCTTATGGGCTGATGAATTCGCCCAACCTCCTCGCCTCCGCCATCGCGCAGCGCACCAAGAACGTGAAGCTGCTGATCTACGGCAATCTCCTGCCGCTGCACGAGCCACTGCGCCTCGCCGAAGAGCTTGCAATGCTCGATTGTCTCTCGCGCGGCCGGCTCATCGCCGGCTTCGCGCGCGGCATCCCGCGCGAATACCAGGTCCACAATGTGCCCTTGGCGGATTCGCGCGCCCGCTTCGAGGAAGCCTACGACATCATCATGGGCGCATGGCGCGAGGAGGTCTTCTCCTATAGCGGGAAGTTCTGGACCTATAAGGACGTAGCGCTCTGGCCGCGCCCGCTGCAGCAACCGCATCCGCCGATCTGGATGCCGATCACCAGCAGCAAGGAATCGATCGAATTCGCCGGCAAGCATGACATCACCATCACACCGGGTCTCGGCGCGATCGGCCTGCAGGAAGACGTGATCCGCTATTTCGCCAAATGCCTCGCCGCTGCCGGCCACCGCATCGCGCCGCGCCACATCGCGCTCGGCCAATCGGTCTATGTCGCCGATAGCAAGGCGGCGGCGGTGAAGGAAACCGGTCCGTACCACCTCTATTTCAATCGCACGCTCTACAGTCACGGCAATGTCACCGAGCACAGCAAGGGCGAGGCGGCGGGTTACGTCTCTTCCAGTTCGATGGATTACATCCGGCCGGAAAATCGGCGGGTCGCCGAGCGGGCGCGAGCCGATTTCCGCAACATGACGATGGACGACGTCGCGCGTCAGGCGGAGAACCTGCCCTGGGGTAGCGCTGCCGAAGTCACGGAGCGGATCATCGCCGCCGCCAATCGCACAGGCGCCGGCACCGTGCTCGTGTCCTTCAATCGCGGCGCTATGCCGCAAGAGATTTTCGTCGAACAAATCCGCCGCTTCGCGCGCGAAGTCCTGCCGGCGCTGCACGCGCATGAGGTAGGCCGGGTCCCCATCGACGAATCCGTCGGCGCCTGAGCGGCATTTTTCCCGCATCGCGGGACAATTGCGCGCGTGGCCTCCGCGGCCGCAGCTTTTGCGCGTAAGCTTCTAATATAGCTAAATTTTTCGCGAAATTTTTTCGCGCGCCCCGTTTACGAATTTTAGGAGATTCGTTTGGTATCCCAGGTGCAATGAATGCGGCCGAGCTCCAACGCCACGTCCGATCCCATACCGCATGGCTGAATGGCCTGCCGGGTGGTCGGCGTTTGGATTTACATGGTGTCGATCTCCAGGGCGCCGTCTTCGCCGGCATCGATCTGACCCGCGCCTGCCTTGCCGGCGCCAATCTCACCAGAGCCAATCTCATCGAAGCGAAGCTCGCCGAGGCCGATCTCTTCGGTGCCAATCTTTCGAGTGCCAATCTGCAGAAGACCGACCTCAGCCGCGCTGATGTTCGCGGCGTCTCGTTCCGCCAGGCGGAGCTCGAAGAAGCGATGCTCTGCGAAGCCGATCTGCGCTCGGGCGTGCTCTTGAGCGGTTGGGAGAAAGATACCGACGGCACGGCATCAGGCCGCGCCGACCTGACCGCGGCGAAGCTGCGCCGCGCCAACCTTCGCGGCGCGAAACTCAACGGCGCCGTACTCACCGCGATCGATGCGCGGGACGCCGTCCTCTATCAGTGCAAGCTCAACTACGCCGACCTGACCGACGCCGACCTGACCGACGCCGATCTGCGCGGCGCAGACCTCTCCTATGCACGTTTTCAGGCGACCAAAATCCAGGGCATGCTCATCGCCGGCGCGGTCCTTGCCGGTATCGATGTCACGGCCGTCGGCATCGACCCCCAGGCCGAAGAAATCAAGAAGAACAGCGAGCGGCTGACGAAATTGCTCGACTCGCATCGCGACTGGGTGCGCACTGTCGGCAAGCAAGGCAAGCGCGCCAATATGCGCAACGTCGATCTCACCGAGTTCGATCTTTCCAACCGCGAATTGAGCGGCGTCGATTTTTCGGGATCGATCCTCGTCCGGGCCAAGCTCACGGGGGCGAGCCTGCAATTCGCGAATTTCAGCCGTGCGGATATGCAGGACGCCGATCTGACCGACGCGGTGCTCGACGGCGCCCGCCTGTCGCGCGCCGATCTGAGCAATGCGATCCTGATCCGAACCTCGATCGCCGCCGTGATCATCAAGGATCCGAGCGGCAAGACGACGGGCGCGAGCTGGGCGGCCAACATGACCGACGCGGTGCTGTGCGCGGCCGATCTCACCGAGGCCAATCTGCGCGGCTCCAATCTCACCAATTCAGATTTCCGTGGCGCGAAGCTCGAAAAAACGGTCTTCACCGACACTAAGATCGACGGCGCCAAGTTCGATTACTGAGAATTGGGCCGGAAAACGGGCCTCGGCGGCATAATCTGGCCGGATTTTTTATTCGGCCAGCTCGAACGACCATTGCGCGAGGGTCGATCCGCTTCCGGCATGTTTTCGCGCTTGTCGGCCTCGGAAAGCCTGGCGCAACTGCTTGATCAGCAGGCGCGCGGATTGGCTGAGCTGCGCGCCGCTGCGATACATCACGCCGACCTCCGAAATTGTCCATGATCTCTCGGTCAACAGTAACTTCGCGCCGCCGCTTCCGATTTCCTCATGAACGTTGTTGATCGGCAGCGCAGCGATGGCGTGCGCCTCGCGCATATAGGCCCACGTCGAAGAGCCGAATCCCGTCTCGAAACAATTGCGTGGAAACGGCGCCTTGCTCTTGAGAAAAATGCGATTGAGGCAGTCGCGAACCGCGGTCTTTGGCAAAGGAATGATCCAGGGATAGGCGATCAGGTCCGAAAGCTCGACGCGGTTGCGCCTGGCGGCAGGATGGTCTGATAACGCAACGATCACCAAACGGTCCTGAAAGAACGTCTGGAAGCTCAGTCCCGCCATCTCAGCTGGATCGCCACGCCGGCCGAAAATCATGTCGAGCCTGCCCATCCGAAGTTCGGGCACGAGCTGTTCGTAGGTGCCCGGGATGACCGACACGTTAAGCTGCGGCCGCTCGCGCTTTAACCGCGCCACCGCGACAGGCAAAAGGCGCGACATCGTCAGATGCGTGCCGCCGACCCGAATGTGCCCCTCGGCGGACGTCTTGAGCGCCTCGATCTCGCCCAAGCCGGCATTGAGTTCGGCGATCGCCGGCATGGCGTGACGAAGCAAGGCGTCGCCATAGGGCGTGAGGATGACGCCCTTCGGCACGCGGTCGAACAGCGCCACACCGAGCGCCGCTTCCAGTTCCCGGATCGTTTTTGTGACGCTGGGCTGTGAAACATTCAACGCGGCAGCGGCGCGTTTGATGCCGCCGTTGCGGGCGACTTCGACGAAGCAACTGATCTGGCGAAGGTGGACCCGTGTGCTCATGACGTGAGCCCGAAAGCCAATTGGTTATATACAATTCCGAAAAGGTTATTCCCTGAGGACCATAGCCGGAGGGTATCCTGACGCAAGTCGTCATTGCCGACGCGCCTTGGCGCTCACGTATGTGGAGGCACGAATGAATCCCGACAAGAAGATGCGGCTGGCAGCCTATTACAATCCGACTGGCCACCATGTCGCCTCATGGCGCCACCCGCGTGCTCAGGCGGACGCGTCTTTCAACGTTAAGCATTACGTCGAGATCGCGCAGACGGCGGAGAAGGCAAAGTTCGACTTGCTGTTTCTGGCGGACGCCAATGCGACCCGCGAGGCGGCGGTTGAGGCGATTTCGCGGTCGGTGCAGTTTGTCGCGCACTTCGAGCCGATGACCCTTCTCTCGGCGCTCGCGATGGCGACGTCGAAAATCGGCCTGGTCGGCACAGTCTCCACGAGCTGGAATGAGCCCTATCACATCGCGCGCAAATTCGCCTCACTGGATCACATTTCCAACGGCCGCTCGGGCTGGAATATCGTCACGTCGGGGCAAGATGCGGAAGCCAGGAACTTCGGCAAGGACGCCGCCTACGATCACCACGATCGCTATGTGCGCGCTCGCGAGGTGGTGAAGCTCGTGCTCGGGTTGTGGGACAGTTGGGAAGACGATGCCTTCGTCATCTACACCCAGTCGGGACTCTATTACGACCCGGCGAAGCGCCACGATCTCAATTGGTCGACCGAGCTCTACAAGGTGAAAGGGCCGCTGAACGTACCGCGCCCGCCGCAGGGCTATCCGCTGCTGGTGCAGGCCGGTGGCTCCGACGATGGGCGCGAGACGGCGGCAATGTTCGCGGAAGCGATCTTCAGCCCGCACCTCAATATCCCCGAGGCAAAAGCCTATTACGACGACGTGAAGCGCCGTATGACGAAATACGGTCGCGATCCGCAGCACTGCAAGATCCTGCCCGGGCTTTCGGTCATCTGCCGCCCGACCCAGGAAGAAGCGGATGCCGATTACGAGTACCTGCAGTCGCTGATCCACCCGATTGTCGGCCGCGAGATGCTGAACACCATGCTCGGCCACAAAGTTGACCTGACAAAGTGCGACATGGACGGCCCGTTGCCCGAAATGCCCGGTCACGACGGCGGCCACTACGCGAGCATCGTATCGATGGCGAAACGCGAGAACCTGACCATTCGACAGCTCGGGCAGCGTGTGGCGGGCGCGCGCGCGAAGAACGTCATCAAGGGCTCACCCAAGTTCATCGCCGACTACATGGAGGAATGGTTCGAGGCGGAGTGCTGCGACGGCTTCACGATCATGCCCGCCTATATCCCAGGCGCGCTCGACGATTTCTGCTCGATGGTGGTGCCCGAATTGCAGAAGCGCGGGCTGTTCCGTACCGAGTACCAGCACGACACGCTTCGTGGCCATCTCGGCGTTCCGCGCCCGGCCAATCAGCATGTCGGCCGCAACCAGTTCTCTGACGTCCCGGCCTGAAAATTCGGTCTTGGTGGTGGCCGAACGGAGAGCACCGCTCAATGAAGATCGAAACACCGCAGAAACTAGAGAATGGAAAACCGGTTCGGTTTCGGGTGGACAACCGCGCACTAAGTGCTGGCTGGGCGGGAGGATTCGAACTGGCTAGGTTTTCTTAGCGTCGAAGGCGCTTAGAAAATCTGCCACCCTCGGCGAAGGCCGATGGCTCATTTTTGATCTACTCGGAAAACTGGGCCCACGGGTCGAGCCCGAGGGCAACCGCTTTCGTAAGCTCGCTTTGCTCGCTAACGAAAGCTAGCTGGCTGGGGCGGGAGGATTCGAACCTCCGTATGGCGGAATCAAAATCCGCTGCCTTACCACTTGGCTACGCCCCAATGCGCGCCAGCGCTCGAAATCCGCGGCGACCTTAATCGCAAAGCCTTCGCAAGGCAAAGCCGACTGCACGATTCGCGACGGAACTTCGTGCCCGCGCGGGCGGTTGACGTAGGCGTGACGCCCCGGCAAGGTGCGCGCACCCCCCGCTCCACGGATCGTGATTGTCAATGAGCGCCTCCGAAGCCACCACCAGCGCCGCTCCACCCCTTCCTGCCCCGCGCGACAAGCATCTGCGACGCATGGCGGACACGATACGCGCGCTGTCGATGGACGCTGTCGAGGCGGCGAATAGCGGCCATCCCGGCATGCCGATGGGCATGGCGGATATCGCGACGGTGCTCTGGGGCCAGTTCCTCAAATTCGATCCCGCCGAGCCCAACTGGCCGGATCGCGACCGGTTCGTCCTC
>DATMZZ010000188.1:0-4588 GCA_035573175.1 Allostellaceae bacterium | reverse complement strand
TCGGCCGCAGCTCGTCGCGCTCGGCTGGCTCAAAGTGCCGGTCTGGTGCCTGATCGGCCTTTACCTCATCCTTTCCACGCTGCTGCCGCTGCTCGTCGTGGTCTGGGCATCGGTCCTGCCCTATTTCCAATTGCCCTCGGCGGCAGCTTTCGCCTCCGCGTCTCTCGCACGCTATTGGGCGCTGCCTTGGGATTTGATCAGTGACGGGCTCATCAACACGCTGATCCTGATGGTGCTGACGCCGACGCTCACCTTGGCGCTGGCCGTGTGCTTCTCCTGGGTGGTGCTGCGCTCGCGCCTGCCCGGCCGGAGCTGGTTCGATTTCATCGCCTTCCTGCCGCATGCGATGCCGAACATCGTCTTCGGCGTCGGCGCGCTGCTGATCGCATTGTTTGTCGTTCAGCGCTTCGCGCCCGCCTATGGCACGCTGTGGCTGTTGCTGGTCGCCTTCATCATCGGCCGCATCTCCTATGCGACACGCATGACCAATACCGGCCTCATCCAGATTCATAGGGAACTCGAGGAATCGGGAGAGGTCGGCGGCGCCACCACGGGCGGCGTCATCATGAAGATCGTCGTACCGCTCTTGGCGCCGACCTTGCTCAACGCCTGGCTGTGGATCGCGCTGCTCACCTTCCGCGAGCTGACGCTCGCCGTGCTGCTGACGACTCGCGACAACATGACCTTGTCCGTCGTGATTTGGTCGCTTTGGCTCGGCGGCGGGCTGGGCGATGCCGCCGCGGTCGCGCTCGTCATGCTTTGCGGCATGATTCCGATCATCGGCCTCTATTGGCTGGTAGCGCGGAAAACCGGCCTTAGGGCTAACTGAATCGCACGGATTTCCGCGGGATCGACACCTTCGTGTAGGTTGTCTCTTAACGCAAAGCGCTTATATTCATGGGGTCGGGCAACCGACTATGGCGATACACGGCGCATGGAATAAGCGCAGCGGACCCGGGGGCAGTACCCGGCGCCTCCACCAATTCGCCAGCCGCCCAGTTTTTTTAAAAGGGGGCGGTTGGTTTTGCGGGGGCGAACCAGGATCGACGCGCGTAGTAAAGATGTTTGCTGTCGCCCGGCATGATACCGCCGTTATCGGGTCATTTTCTAAGTGCGAACGATAACATCGCACCTGAGGCACTCGCGGCCTAATTCCCTTAGGGGAATGAAAGCCTAAAGTACTCGCGGCCCGGGGGGCGCCGGGCAACAGAAGCCCCCCACTTTGTTTGCGGTACGCGATCAGGGGAGCGAACGCGCGTGAAAGACCTCTTCCGCTACGACAAGATGGTCGAGCGCGCCTTGCGCGGCGTTGTGCGCGAGGCATTAGCCCGCACCGCCGCAAGCGGCCTTCCTGGCACGCATCATTTCTACATCACCTTCCAGACCAGACATCCGGGCACGAAGATTCCCGAGAGCCTCTCGAGCCAATATCCCGAAGACATGACGATCGTGCTCGAGCATCAATTCTGGGATCTCGAGGTCGAGGAGGATCACTTCGCGGTAACGCTCTCCTTTCAGAGCCGGCCGGAGCGACTGATCGTCCCCTTTGACGCGATCACCGCCTTCACTGATCCGTCCTGCAAGTTCGGGCTCCAGTTCCAGGCGAATGAGACAGCCGGCGCAGCGACGGGCGAGACATCGGCCAAGCCTGGAAAGGCCGAAGCCAAGAAAGAGCCCGCCGCTGACAAAGGCCCGAAGACCGGCGAAGTCGTCGCGCTCGACGCGTTTCGCAAGAAGTAATCCTCTCCGCCGCGACAGGATTAACGCGCGGTAACGTGCCGGCGCCCACGCTTGCGCCAGGAAGGCGCGCGGAGTATCTCCGGCGCCATCATTTCCGACAGCGGGCACAGAAACCTATGGCCGATTTCACGTTTCACGAGCTCTTTCCGCTCGGCGAGGATCAGACGCCCTATCGCAAGCTGAGCTCGGATTTCGTCGGCACGGCGAGCTTCAACGGCATGAGCCTGACAACGATCGCGCCGCAAGCGCTGACGCTGCTGGCGCGCGAGGCGTTTGTCGATTGCCAGCATCTCCTCCGCCCCGGTCATCTGCAGCAGCTCCGCAACATCCTCGAGGATCCCGAGGCGTCGGATAATGACCGCTTCGTCGCCTTCGATCTCTTGAAGAACGCAAACATCGCCGCCGGCAAAGTCCTGCCGATGTGCCAGGACACCGGCACAGCGATCGTCATGGGCAAGAAGGGCCAGCGCATCTGGACCGGCGGCGGCGACGAGGCCGCGCTCTCGCTTGGCATCCGCCGCACCTATACCGAGACCAATCTGCGCTATTCGCAGCAGGCGCCGCTCGGCATGTTCAAAGAGGTCAATACCGGCGACAATCTGCCGGCGCAGATCGATCTCTACGCCACCGAGGGCGACGAATACAAATTCCTCTTCGTCGCCAAGGGCGGCGGCTCGGCGAATAAGAGCTTTCTCTTCCAGCAGACGCCGGCGGTCTTGAACCACGACTCGCTGCTCAAATTCCTCGACGAGAAGATCCGCACCCTCGGTACCGCCGCCTGCCCGCCCTATCACCTCGCGATCGTCGTCGGCGGTACGTCGGCCGAGATGAATTTGAAGACGGTGAAGCTCGCGAGCTGCCGCTATCTCGATACGCTGCCGAGCGAGGGCAACGCATCGGGCCAAGCGTTCCGCGATCGTGCGTTCGAGCAAGAGGTGCTGGCGCTGACGCGCAAGATGGGCATCGGCGCGCAATTCGGCGGCAAATATTTCTGCCACGATGTGCGTGTCATCCGCTTGCCGCGGCACGGCGCCAGCGTGCCGATAGGTCTCGGCGTTTCCTGTTCCGCCGATCGTCAGATCCTCGGCAAGATCAACGCCAAGGGCGTCTTCCTCGAGCAGCTCGAGGCCAACCCGGCGCATTTCCTGCCCGAGATCGATGAATCGAAGCTCGCCGGCGAGGTAGTGCAGATCGATCTGACGCGGCCGATGAACGAGATCCGCGCGACGCTGTCGCGCTATCCGATCAAGACGCGGCTGTCGCTGACCGGTCCGCTGATCGTCGCACGCGACATCGCGCATGCGAAGCTGAAAGAGCGGCTCGATCGCGGCGAAAGCCTGCCGCAGCATATGAAGGACCACCCGGTCTACTACGCCGGACCCGCGAAGACGCCGGAAGGTTTTGCCTCCGGCTCCTTTGGCCCGACCACCGCCGGCCGCATGGATTCGTATGTCGATCAGTTCATGGAAGCGGGCGGCAGCTTCGTGATGCTCGCGAAAGGCAATCGCGGCGCTGAAGTGCGCGAGGCGTGCAAGAAGCATAGGGGCTCTATTTGGGCTCGATCGGCGGCCCGGCGGCGCGGCTGGCGCAGGATTGCATCAGGAAGGTCGAGGTCGTCGAATATCCCGAGCTCGGTATGGAAGCGATCTGGCGTATCGAAGTGGTCGATTTCCCCGCCTTCATCGTCATCGACGACAAAGGCAACGACTTCTTCGCAAAACTCGCGCATTAACGCGGGGATATAGAGAACGCGGGAATATCCTCCTTGGCTCCTTACCTCCGTGGTGAATAAGCCACTGAGCAGACGCGGATTTTTCCAATGGCGGATGCAGAGCCTGAGTTCATCCGTTATCTGCGCGACCAGTTCCGCCGCTGGGGGCCGGTCGAGATTCGGCGCATGTTCGGCGGCCATGGCATATTCCGGGGCGGAACGATGTTCGCGCTGATCCATGACGAGACGCTTTTTCTGCGCAGCGACGACGCCAACCGCGCCGCCTTCGCTGCTGCCGGCATGGGTCCGTTCCGCTATCGCCGCCGCGGCAAGCTCGTCGCGCTCGCCTATCACCAGGCCCCGCCCGAGGCGATCGAGGATAGCGACGTGCTCGGCGAATGGGCCGATCTCGGCTTCGCCGCCGCGCAACGGCGGGCGGCAGCGCGCGTGAAGAAGCCCGCCGCTAAAAAACGGACCACGAAAACACCCACCGCGAAGCGCAGGACGCGGTGAACGATACGATCGATCTGCAAGCGCTTGCGCGCGGCGAAAAACCCGCCTGGGACGGGTTTGTCCGCCGCTATGCCGGACTGATCCTGTCGGCCGTGCGCTCGACCGCGCGTCCCGGCGTCGAGCTCGAGGATATCGTGCAGGAGGTGTTCACGCGCCTCTGCAAGGACGATTTCCGCCTGCTGAAGACCTATGACGCGACGCGGGCCGGCCTCTCGACCTGGCTCACCATCGTCGCCCGCAGCACCGCGCGCGATATGCAGCGGCGGCGCCAGCCGCAAATCACGCCGATCGATTCCGTGCCGGAGATGATGCTGTCGGTCACGGCCGAGCCGCAGGAGAAACTGCGTCTGCCCGACGGGCTGCTGTCGCCGCGGCAAAAGCTGGTCTTAACCCTGCTTTACGAGCGCGAAATGGACGTGGCCGAGATCGCGACCGCGCTCGCGATCGATCCGCAAACCGTGCGCAGCACCCACCACAAAGCGATGCTGAAACTGCGCGAACACTTCGCGGATAACGATACGGCGCGAGAAGTTAAATGATTACAATAATTTACCGGCGGGGATGGGACGCGGCGGAAACGCCTAAAAATCTGCTAGGAGATATGGCATGACGGATAAGGGGGCA
>DATMZZ010000187.1:0-6092 GCA_035573175.1 Allostellaceae bacterium | reverse complement strand
CGTCAGCAGGCCGAGCACCATCGGCGAGCTGACCGCCGGCAAAAGATAAGCGGGCGCGGCGGCATAGAAGCCGGGGAAGAGATAGCGACTGAAACCCATCAGGAGAGCGGCGCCGATGATGATCGTGCGGCGGCCGTCCATCAAGCGGCTGGTGATCACCTGCATGCCGCTCAGCATGATGAAGCAGGCGGTGAAGATGAGGATCGCGCCCATCAGTGGCCGGGGCATCAGCGCGACGAGATCGCTCAGAGGCGGGATGAAAGAGACGATGATGAACAGCGCGCCGGTGGCGTAGCCGACCATGCGCGAGGTCACGCCGGTCGCGATTGAAAGCCCGACCGAGCCGGAGAAGCTGTTGACGCCGACGGTGCCGAGCAAGCCGGCGACGATGCTGCCAAGCCCGTCAGCGGCGATGCCATTGCGCATCGAAACCATGTCGGGACGTTGCCAGTTCGCATCGTTGATCTTCTGGCAGGTGGTGATGTCGCCGATCGCACGCAGCGCACAGGCGACGGCGCTGACCGCAAAGGGCAGCATCAAGCCGATTGACCAGACCGGCCAGCCGAAGCCGGGCAGGGGCGGATAGATCGCCGTGGAAAGCGACAGCCGCGCTTCCGAGAAATCGATCATGCCGGCGAAGACCGCGGCGATGTAGCCGAGCACCAGGCCGATAAGGCAGCCGTAGAGCCGAAGGTTCTTCGAGCCCCAGACATTGAGCACGATCATGATGGCGATGCAGGCGATGCCGAGCAGCGCTTGGGTGCCGGCATTGGCGCCCATGGCCTCGCCTGCAGCCGAGACGCCCGTGATCAGATTGAAGCCCAGGATGCCAAGCGTGAGCCCGATCATCAGCACGGCGAAACCGGCGATCTCGGTCGGCAAATAAGGCCGGAGCCGCTGCACGAAGCGGCTGAGGATCAATTCCACGATGCCGGCGAAAATCGTCATGCCGCAGACCAGCGGCCAGCCGCCTTCCTTGGCGGCGGCGATGCTCGCCGGCAGGTAGGCCGCGGTGAAGACCGAAGGCAGCAAATAGCCCGAGCCGAGAAGGCGCGAACGATAGCAGAGCAGCAAGGTCGATAGGCCGAGGGTGAGTAATGAAATTGACATCACCTGCCCGGTCATCGCGCGCGGCGCGCCGGCGGCGTCGAGCACCAGCAGCGGGAAGACGGCGCCGATGCTGCCGATCACCATCACATGCTGCAGGGCCGAGACCAGCAGCGGCACGGCGGGCGGCCGTTCATCAACCGAATAAACGAGATTGCTCGGGCGCTGAACGCGCGAACGATGGTCCGCCGGCTTGGCGGCGGCGTCGTTGCCGGGTAGCAGGCCACGTAAGAAAACGTTCACCACGATCCTTCCCCCTTCGCTCGATCTTCCCATCTTTGACCACGGCGAGGTAGAATTTTCTCCGACTCGGTGCACCTTGACGCGTGGGGAGATGCTTTTCCATGGAAGTGGTTGAAATGCGACTCGGCAATGTGCTGGTGATGCGCATCGTTGGCCGCGTCGACAGCTCGGTCGCCAAGCAGCTCGAGGAGAAGGTGCACGGCGTAATCGCCCGCGACAGCCGCATCATCGTCGATCTCTCGGCGATGGATTACGTGTCGAGCGCCGGGCTGCGCTCATTCCTGATGCTGGCGAAAGGCGCGCGTGCCAACAACCAGCGCCTCGCGCTCTGCGCCATGCGCCAGGAGATCGACGAGATTTTCGATCTCGGCGGCATCAAGGAATTGTTCGAGATCTACGATACGGTTGACACTGCGGCAGCGCGGCTGGCGTGATCCGGCGGTGACCGCGGCATCGTCGATCGCGACTCCCTCGACGCTCGGCCTACCGCGCGGCTGGCGCGGGTGGTTCCTTCTCAATCTTGGCGTCTTTGTCATCTATTCCGTCGCCGGACTGGTGGTGTTCTTCGTCGGTATCGGCGCTGCCGATATCAGCCCGATCTTCCCGCCTTCGGGCATTGCGGTCGCTTGTGTCCTGATCTTCGGGCCGCGGGTCTGGCCGGCGATCTGGCTCGGCAATTTCTGCAACGGCGCGCCGCTGTTCTTTTCGGCGGAGACAAGCTTCATCGCCGCGATCATCGGCAATGTGGGCGGCGGCACGGCGGCGGTGGCCGAAGCGCTCTGCGCCGCGCGGCTCATGCGCTGGCTCAGCGGCAATTGGCACCCTTTCGACCGCGCGAGCGACACGGTGGTGTTTCTGCTGGTGGCCGCGCTTGGCGGCGCGGCTAGTGCGGCCATCATTGGCGTCGGCACGTTCTGGCTCGTCGGGGTGACGCCGAGCGGCGAATTCGGGATCACCTTCACCACCTGGCTGCTTGCCGACGCGGCAGGCATCGGCGTCTTCGCACCGCTGGTGCTGGCGTGGTATCGCGACTGGCCGGGCTTCGATGGCCGGTTGGTCGCGACCGTAGCGGAGGTCGCGGGGGCGGTGCTGGTGGTCGGCGTGCTCACCTATGTCACGAAATATCCGATCGACTACCTCTATCTGCCGATCCTGCTATGGGCCGGATTCCGCGCGAAGGCACGCGGCGCCAGTTTTGCCGCGGCGGCGATCAGCGCGGTGATCATCGTTGCGACGGCGAACGGCGTCGGCTCTTTCATCGGCAAAAGCGACAACCAATCCTTCCTGCTTGTCGAAGGCTTCATGGCTGTGATCAGCTTTACCGGCCTGCTGGTCGTCGCCGTGCGTGCGCAGCAAGAAGCCGCCGAACGAGCGCTCGAAGCCTATAACCGCACGCTGGAGCAGCGCGTTGCCGAACGCATGGCGGAGATCGCTGAAAAGAATCGCTTGCTCGAAGAGAAAGACCAACGCATCAACGACGATCTCGTGGTCGCGCGCAAGCTGCAAGCCGCGATCCTGCCGACCGATTTCGACAGTTTCGCGCCGACCGACGTGGCCGCGGTGATGCGGCCGGCTTATGAGATGGCGGGCGATTTCTACGATGTCTTCCGCATCGGTGACCGCAAGCTCGTCCTGATCGTCGGCGACGTCTCGGGCAAAGGTATCGCGGCCGCGTTTTTCATGGCCGTTGCGCGCACGACGCTGCATGATATCGCGATCCGCGGCGGCTTGGCGCCGGCGCAATGTATTGCCGGCGTCAACGAGACGCTCTGCGCCGAGAATCCGCTCGATATGTTCGTGACCCTGTTCTACGCCGAGTTCGATGAGGCGACCGGCGAGGTTGCCTACGTCAATGCCGGGCATTGCGAGCCGGTGATCGCCGGCGCCGGCGGCGTGCGCCTGCTGGCGCGTACCGGCGATCCTGTCCTGGGTATCATGCCAGGGCGCCGCTTCTCGGCGGGGCGCGTCACGCTCTCGCCGGACGAGACGCTGTTCCTTTATACGGACGGCGTGACTGAAGCCTTCGATCCGGCGGGCAGCCTCTACGAGGTCAGACGTCTGGTCGCGGTGGCGGAGGCCGAGGCGGGTAAATCACCGAGCGAGCTGATGCTGGCAGTGATCCGCAGCGTCGATGCTTTCGCCCAGGGCGCCGTGCAATCAGACGATATCACCTGCCTCGCCGTGCGGCGCGCCGCCACCTAGACTAGTCTAATACGCAAACCGCCTAATTCGCCCAGGCGAAATCGTCGACCCCGGTGTTGATGGGCGAGAGCGTGTCCTCGAGGATGCGCACATCCTTGCTGTGCAGCATGACGAGCGGCAGATCGGCGACCGGCAGGATGTAGTTCATCTTGTTCACCTGATCGATGCCGGCCTTGTAGATCTCGCGCCGCTTCGCTTCGTCATTCTCGATCGCGCCGGCTTTCTGCGCTGCCTGGATCACCGGGTCGCCCCAATAGTCGCGCGTGTCGTTGAAGAAGAGGTCGAAGATATTGTCCATGTCGGGCTGCGCGCCGGTCGGATAGAAGCCGAGGAACGCCGTGAACTTTCCTTCGCCGCGCATACGCACATAGAGCGCGATCGGCAGCGGCCGCACGCTGGCGCGGATGCCGACCTTGCGCAGCTGGCCGGCGATCGCCTCGCCGATCTCCTTGATCGGCTCATGCACATCGAATTCGAGATCGAAGCCGTTGGGATAGCCGGCTTCGGCGAGGAGCTTCTTCGCGTCCTCGGGGTTGTACTCGGCCGGCTTGGTCGAGGAAGCGCAGCCGACATCGGCGGGCACACAGATGCCGTCGAGCATCTCGGCGCTCTCGCCGCCGGGGATAACGGTACGCGCGAGCTCTTTGCGGTCGATCGCTTCCATGAAGGCTTTGCGCACGCGCTGGTCCTTCATCACCTTGTTGTCGGAGCGGCCAAGCGCGTCGAGCTGGACATAGAGCATCAGCCCGGCATGGGTCGCCGTGACGCGCGCATTCGGGTCCTTGCCGACTTCGCGCGCCGTGTCGGCGGTGACGTTGCGGATGATGTCGATATTGCCGGTCATGAATTGCGCGATCTGCGTCTGGCGATCGGGAATCGGCGTGACGATGATATGCTTGATCGGCGCGCGATGCAGCGCATTCGGGCTCTTGTCGTAATAACCGTCGAAGCGCTCCAGCACCATCTTCTGCTGGTTCAGCGAGACCATGCGATAGGGGCCGGTCGCGATCGCGCCGAGCCGCCCGTAATCGGCCTTGTTGTCGAGCTTGGCCAGGACCTTCGAATCATAGATGTAGAAGCGATAGGCCATTGTCTCGAGATCGGTGGCGAAGGCGCTTTTCGACGTAACCCGAACCTTGTAGGGGCCGAGTTTTTCGACCTTAGCGACCCAGTCGTAGAGTTTCTTGAAGCGGAACTTGACCTTCGGATCGCCGATGTAGTTGATCGTGGCCACGACGTCGTCGGCGTCGAATTTGTCGCCGTTGTGGAATTTCACATCGTCGCGCAGATCGAACTCGATCGTCTTGTCGTCGATGCGCTTCCAGGATTTGGCGAGGCGCGGCACGAATTTATGCGCCCGCTCGTCATAAGAGATCAGCGTCTCATAGACGGTGCGGAAGAATACCGCCGCTTCGTCGAGCGGGAATTGATAGGGATCGAGGGTGGGCCACCAATCATTCACCGCGATCCGCAGCGTATCATCGGCTTTGCCCGCGAATGCCGGCCTCCCCGAAAGCATAAGAACGCCCAGCAGCGCAGCGATGACAAAACGTCGCCAGCTCATCGGTATTCCTCCCCATTTGCCCGCGCGCTTGATCGCGCACGGCGCCGCCGCCGATCCCGAGCCGGTGACCCGGTCAGACTTGCGCCAATTCCTTCGGCCGGTCGACCAGCAGATGCAGCTTCTCTTTCGGCCGGTGCCAGTTCTTGAGCGATTTGCCTTCGCCGATCTTCTTGAGCTCGCGCTCCCACAGCTTGCGCAACAGGATAATGCCCTTATCCGACTGGCCGAGCCAATCCTTGCTGCGATCGACGATGCGGCCTTGCCCGGCGAGCGCGACATTGTCTTGGACGACAAAAAGGCCGGGATATTTCGGATCGATGTCCTGGATGCGGATCTTCCCGGCGAGCACGTCCTCGGTCATTTGCGCCGGATCGGGCTCGATCGTCTCGCGCTTGCCCGTCGTGTTCGATCCGACCGGCCGCACCGCCACGCTCAGCGTCACCATGTTCTCATCGTCGACCGGCACGCGATAGGCGAGATAGACCGTCCAATGCGGATGCGAGGGCGAGGGCGGCAGATCGAGGAAATGCACATTGGGCATCATCCAATGCGCGGTGCGCGTTAGATTGGCGCCGCTGCCCTGGCGCGCGCCGACGCGCAGGATGCCGTAATCGGTCGCGGTGCAATCGATATCGGGCAGCTCGTTGAGGCCGTAGCTATCGGTCGAGACGCGGTGGACGAAATGCACATGCGTCTCGTCGAGATCGTTCTCGATGCGCTGGAAGTAATTGCACGGCACTGGATGGCGGTTGGCGACCAGCACACCTTCGACATCGTCGAGCTCGGGGAAGCGCGGTAGCGGCGGCGCTTCGCCTTCGCCGAGATAGGCGAAGATCAGGCCGAGATATTCCTGGGTCGGATAGGCGCGCGCTTTCACCTTGGCGGCGAAGCTGGCTTTCTCCGCCGGCTGCTCGGTGCATTGGCCATGCCCGTCGAATTTCCAGCCGTGATAAAAGCAGCGGATGCAATCGCCCTC
>DATMZZ010000186.1:0-7401 GCA_035573175.1 Allostellaceae bacterium | reverse complement strand
TTCTGCATCTCGCGCGCTTCGTCGGGATGATCCTTCTGGAACGCCGCTGCGTCTTGCAGCGAGGCGCGGAATGCCTTCAGCGCATCGCGATGCGCTTCCGCCCAGGACCGGCTCGACGCATACATCGAAGCAAGGATATGCGGCTTGGTTTCGGAGAAGATGTCGACCGATTTCTGCGCTGCGCCGCTTTCGATGATCCGTGTCCGGAGCGGCTCGAGTTCGAAGCCGGCGTCGATCTGCCCGGCCTTCAGAAGATCGCCCATCTGCGTAAACGGCGTCTCGACCAGGGTCACCTGGTTGAGCGCGACGCCGTGATCGAGCAGCCATTTCTTCAAGACCAGATCGATCGCGCTGTTGATGCCTGGCCGCGCGACCTTCTTGCCGATGAAATCCTGCGCCTTGGTCGCGGTGAAGCCGGTTCGGGTGATGAGGCTGGAGCGAGGATGCTTTTCGTCCATGGCGGCGACGCCGGCGACGGCGACGAGATCCATGCCGCCGTCATTGGCGAGCAGCAGCAGCGGCGGCGAGCTCGATGCGACTTGCAAGCTGCCGGCCATCAGCGCCGGCGGGCCAAGCGACGTGGTCGCGAGATTGCTCAGCGTGACGTCGAGCCCGTGCTTTTCGAAGATGCCGGCTTCCTTCGCGATAAAGGCCGGCGCGAAATCCGCGGTCGCCGAATAGCTCACCCCCATCTTCGTCAGCTCGGCAGCACCGGCATGGCCGATGGCGGCGAAGATACTCAAGGCCGCGAGAAGGCCGGTCGCTTTGCGCATGTCGTTTTTCCTCACTTGAAGATGAGCGTCGCGGGGTCGACCGGACGGTGAAGCACGCCGACCTTGTCGCAGATATCGGCCCAGAATTTGAAATCCTGCGGCGTCACGCTGAGCGACACGTCGGGAAGGCCGGGGATTGCATAGCCGATATATTTCGTTTCGATCTTGTGCGCCTCGTCGGGATGCGCCTTCGCGTATTCGATCGCCTCGGCCAGCGATTCGTTGAACGCCTTCACCGCTGCGCGATGCGCATTCGCCCATTCGCGTGTCGACATGTAGATCGCGCCCAGCACGTCGGGATTGGCCATCGACATGATGTCGAGCGATTTCACCGCCGAGCCGGCGGCGAGGGTGCGCGACAACAGCGGCTCGAATTGAAACGCCGCGTCGAGCTGGCCCGATTTCAGCATGTCGCCCATCTGCTGGAATGGCGCCTCGGTGATCGTCACCTCGTTGAGCTTCACATGGCCGTCGAGCAGCCATTTGCGCAGCACCAGATCCATCGCGCTGTTGATGCCGGGTACGGCGATCTTCTTGCCGACGAGGTCCTGTGGCTTGCTGATGGTGAAGCCGGCATGGGTGACGAGGCTGGTATGCGGATGCGCCGCGGTGAGGCGGCCGACGCCCGCGACCGAGACCAGATCCATGCCGGCGTCATTGGCGAGCAGCAGATTGGGCGGCGTCGCCTGCGAGATCTGCAGGCTGTTGCTGACGAGGGCCGGCGGCGCGAGCGAGCTCGATGTCACCGCCTTCATCGTCACCTCAAGACCGTGCTTCTCGAAGATGCCGTTGTCCTTGGCGATATAAGCCGGCAGGTAATCCGCGGTGAGCCCATAGCCGAGCGTGACTTTGGTCGGCTCTTGCGCGAACGCCGGCAGTGCAAGCATCGCCAGTGCGCCCAAAAAGATGGAAACGCGCAGCGCGAATAGTTTCTTCATCATCGTCTCCCCCGTTCGTGTTGTATCGCCGTGCCGTCAGTATCGGCCGAGGCTCAGCGCGCTCTTGCCGTAATTGAGACCCGATTCATCGAGATAGAGTCCGCGATGCGTGCAGACCGCGATGAGATCGCGCAACTGCCGCTGCAGCGGGTTGTCGTTGAAGATCGCGTGTCCGCCCGAGGCGGCGAAGAGCGCCTCGACCGCGTCGAGACATTGCCGCGCAATGAAAGCGGCTTCGAAACGCGCTTTGAGCTTCTCATGCGCATCGAGCCGGCCGCCGGCTTCCATGCGATCGATCCAGTTGCGGAGCGCCGCCGTCATATGCGCCGCCGCGCCTTCGATCTGACCGGTCGCTTTGGCGAGGCCGATCTGCGTGCTGCCGAATTCGGCGACGGCAAGGCCGCGGCTGTTGCGCGCGCGGGTATGGGCGAGATAGGCGGCAAGGAACGCCTCGGCGATGCCGACGGCAAGCGCGGTGAAGCCGAGCGCGGCGACGGAGGCGCGCGGCGTGCGAAAGACGGAAGCGCGGTTGATCGCGGTGCCGGGTCCCGTGCCGTCGTCGCTGTGGATGTGATCCTGAAAGCGGTGCGGCGGGATCAGCACATCCTCGGCGACGAAGCTCTTGCTGCCGGTGCCGACGAGACCGGCGACATGCCAATCGTCGACCACGGTCACCGACGCTTTCGGCACGAGGAAATCCCACCACGCCGGCGGCCCTCCGGATTTTGTTGGGCCCTCTTCTTCGAGGAAGGCGCCGCAGATCAGCCACTCCGCATAATCGATGCCGCTGGCGAAGCCGAACTTGCCGGAGAGCTTGGCGCCGCCCGGTACCCGCTTGGCGCGGCCCGACGGTGCGACACTCGCGGCGATGCGGGTCGTGTTTTTCTTGCCCCAGATCTCTTCCTGCGCTTCCAGGGGGAAGGCGCCGACGAGCTGGGTATGGTCATTCAGGACATTGGCTACCCAGGCTTGCGAGCCGCAACCGCGGGCGAGGATGCGATTGACCTCGCTCAGCACGTCCCAGGCGTATTCGTAGCCGCCATAGCGCGCTGGGCGGCAGATCTGCAGCAGCCCGGCCTGTTCCAGATCGTCGATCGTCTCCGGCGGGCAGCAGCGCAGCTCCTCGCAAAGCGCGGCGCGATTCGCGAGGACAGGGATGAAAGCTTCAGCGCGGCGGTAAAACTCGGCTGGGGTCGGGCGTTTTTCGCTCATTTTCGCGGGATTTGCCGGGCGGTCCGACGGTTCAATGGCGGTTTCATGCCTCCCCTGACCCCGCTCCGGCGATTTTCGCCGGGTTTGGGCTCGCCGATCGTCGGTTTTGGCGCTAGAATTGGTGTCTAAGCGCCCGCGGCGGCCTCTTTGGGGTCATAGCTCAGTTGGGAGAGCGCTACAATGGCATTGTAGAGGTCCGGGGTTCGAATCCCCGTGGCTCCACCAATTCTCGAAAGGGCCCGGCAGCCGCATGCCGGGCCCTTTGCTTTTCGGTGAGGCCTTCGGCCGGCTGGCGCGTTGGCCTGGCGCCGAGCCTTCGACCCGGCCAGCCACAAAATGCGCTGAGATCAAGGATTTAGGTCTCCTTGATCAGGCCAGGCGGGCTCCCTACTTAATAATCGTGGACGATGCCGTCAGGGTCGCCCGCGAGGTTCAGGAGCCGCCATTCGGGGCTCGGAATCGTCGACTCGCTCGTTTGAGGAGGTTCGATGTCGCGCCTTTCGCTTTTCAGCTCGCCGCTGCTCTTGGGCTTCGACCAGTTCGAGCGTGCGCTTGATCGGGTCAGCAAAGCGACGGCCGATGGCTACCCTCCTTACAATGTCGAGCAAATTGGCGAGAACGCGCTTCGGCTGACGCTGGCCGTGGCCGGCTTCAAGCCGGAGGAATTGTCGGTCCATCTCGAGGACAACCAGCTTGTCATTCGCGGCAAGCAAACCGACGAGACCGATCGCGTCTACCTTCACCGTGGCATTGCCGCGCGTCAGTTCCAACGGAGCTTTGTGCTGGCCGACGGCATTGAAGTGGTAGGAGCGGCCCTCGACAACGGGCTTTTGAACATCGATCTGCGGCGGCGCGTGGCCGAAGGTGTGGTGCGCGCCATTGAGATCAAAACGCCGGCCGGAAACGGCATCAAGAAGCCGGTTGGCGGCGAAAGGAGCGGAATATGACGATCACCGAGAAACTGCGCGAGATGTCGCCCCAGGATTTTGCCCTCGTCGGGATGCAGCAGCTCGCTTACATCAAGCCGACTGTCGTCAATGGCGTCTCGAGCTTCTCGATCCACGCGGCCGACGGCACGCAGATCGGCATGGCGCCGTCACGCGACATCGCTTTCGCTGCGGTGAAGCAGCACGAACTCGAACCCGTCAGCCTGCAATAAGGAGAAGTGTGCTCGCGCGACCGAGCTTTGCCAGATGTCGCGCGAGCGGAAGGGATTAAGCCGCGTGGCTTGAGGCGCGATCGGTTAGCAACGCGTAGATCGCATCCGTGCTCTCGGTGCCGCGCAGCTTGACGCACATGGCGCGATTGCGCAGCAGGCGCGAAATACGCGCAAGTGCTTTCAGATGATCGGCGCCGGCATCCGCCGGTGTCAGCAGCAGGAAAATCAGATCGACGGGCTGGCTGTCGATCGCATCGAAATCGATCGGCTTTTCCAGCCGCGCGAACATCGTCAGCGCGCGTTTGAATCCCGGGATGCGACCATGCGGCACAGCGGTGCCGTTGCCGATGCCCGTGCTGCCGAGCTGCTCGCGCTCGCGCAGCGATTCGAAAATCTTGTGTTCGTCCTCGCCTGTCAGCGTTGCCGCACGTCGTGCCAGCTCTTGCAGCGCTTGCCGCTTGCCGGTGACGCGAAGATTCGGGATGACGCCGGAGGGATCGAGGAGATCGGTGACTTCCATCACGGATCCTATGCCATCAATGCGCGCGGCAAACTACGAACGCGCCATTGGCAAGTCAAGCAACCGCAACACGTAAGTAGATTAAAGTTGCACGGTTAAAGTTGCCCCGGTTAAAGCTGTAGGGCGCGCTCGCGCCGCCGCTGCACCGATGAGGGGATATTCATCGCCTCACGGTATTTTGCGACCGTACGACGTGCGATATCAACGCCTTCCTTCATCAGGATATCGACGATTCGGTCATCCGATAGGACATCGTTCGCTTCCGCCTCGATCAACGACTTAATACGGAATCGCACGGCTTCGGCCGAAAGTGCATCGCCGCCGCTCGCCGCGGCGATCGCCGAGGTGAAGAAATATTTCAGTTCGAAGATGCCGCGCGGCGTCAGCATGTACTTGTTCGTCGTGACGCGGCTGACGGTGCTCTCGTGCATGCCGATCGCTTGCGCGATGTCGCGCAGCACGAGGGGCTTCAGATATTGCACGCCGTGGCGCAAGAACGCGTCTTGCTGGCGAATGATCTCGCGCGAGACTTTGAGGATCGTCGTCGCGCGCTGATGCAGCGCCTTCACCAGCCAATTCGCCGATTGATATTTCTCGGCGAGATAATCTTTCGCCGCCTTGTTTCGCGTTGAGGCGCTGACTTCCGCGTAATAGCGCGTGTTGATCAGCACGCGCGGCAGGCTGTCGCTGTTGAGCTCGACGATCCAGTTCGCGCCTTGCGGCCGCACGAAGACATCGGGGACGACGGGCTGCGCGATCGCGCCATCGAATTGCAGGCCGGGCTTGGGATCGAGCGCGCGGATCTCCGCCGCCATCTCGGCGAGATCGCCGGCATCGACGCGGCAGAGACGCAGCAGCGCCGGAATGTCGCGGCATGCGAGCAGCGAGAGGTTCTCGACGAGCGCCTGCATTGCCGGATCGTAGCGATCGCGCTCTTTGAGCTGGAGGGCGAGGCATTCGGCGAGATCGCGTGCGAAGATGCCGGTCGGCTCGAAACGCTGCAACTGATGCAACACATTCTCGACCTTCGCGACATCGCAGCCCATGGTCTCGGCGACGCTGTCGAGCGTAACGGTGAGGTAGCCCGATTCGTCGATCTGATCGACGAGATGCGCGCCGATCACGCGATCGACCGGGTCTTTGATTTCTTCGGCGAGCTGCGCCAGGAGATGCTCGCGCAAGGTCACGGCGCGAGCGAGCGTCTGGTCGATGCCCGGCAGGTCATCGCTATCGGCGCGCGTGTTGCGCGTCTGCCAGGAATCGGGATCGCCGGCGTAATCGGCGGTGCCGTCGCCATCGGCGCCGGCAATCTCGTTCCAGGTTTCGACAGTCTCCTCGTGGGTCGCGCCTTCGGGCGTGGCGGCTTCGGCCGCGGGGGCCTCGGCTGCCGGCGGCTCGGGGGCGTCAGGCGAGGAGTCGTCGCGTTCGAGAAGAGGGTTCTGCTCGACCTCGCCCTCGACATAGGTGCTGAGCTCGATATTCGAGAGCTGCAGCAGCTTGATCGCCTGCTGCAGTTGCGGCGTCATGACCAATGCCTGGCCTTGCCGGATATCGAGTCTTTGAACGAGTGCCATGGTCGGTACGGGCGAAGCTGCTCTTAAATGTAGGGCGCCAACGCTGCAAACTTCGTACCAACTCCCTTATTTTCCGTTAAGCATGTCAACGGAAAACGTCACGCCGCTCAAAAAATGGTCAGAGAAAACCCTTAAAATAAAAGGGCTTAGACGAGTGGCTAGAGGCTAAAGCGCTCGCCCAAATAGACCCGGCGGACATTCGGATCATTGACGATATCGCCAGGCTGGCCGTCCATCAGGACCTGGCCTTCATGGAGGATATAGGCCCGGTCGACGATGCCCAGCGTCTCGCGGACATTATGGTCGGTGATCAGCACGCCGATGCCGCGATCCTTGAGATGGGCGACCAGGTCGCGAATATCGCTGACCGCAATCGGGTCGATACCGGCCAGCGGCTCATCCAAAAGGATGAAATGCGGCTGGGTGGCAAGCGCGCGGGCGATCTCGACGCGGCGACGCTCGCCGCCGGAGAGCGCCATGGCCGGGGCGCGGCGCAGATGGCTGATCGAGAATTCGGCGAGCAGGTCGTCGATCGCCGCTTCGCGCAGCTCCGGCTCCGGCTCCGACACTTCGAGAACGGCGCGAAGATTCTGCTCGACTGTGAGGCCGCGGAAGATCGAGGCCTCTTGCGGCAGATAGCCGATGCCGAGCCGAGCGCGGCGATACATCGGCAGATCGGTGATGTCCTCGCCATCGAGGGTGATGCGGCCGACATCGGCGCGGATGAGCCCCGTGATGATGTAAAAGCAGGTTGTCTTGCCGGCGCCATTGGGCCCCAAGAGCCCGACCGCCTCGCCGCGCTGGACCGAGACGTTCACCTCGCGCAGCACCGGACGTTTCTTGAAACTCTTGCCGAGATTGAAGGCGGCGAGACCGGCATTGCTCGCGACGAGCCGTGGCGCGTTATGCGGCGCGGCCTGAAAGGCGTGAGTGCGGGTCGGCGGTGAAGACATCGCGGGATGAGACTCTAGGGTCGCGCGCCTGGCGGGAGCGGAGCGGAGGGCTTGGTCTGAGAAGGTTGGGCTTGGCCAGATGTCCCCGGCTTGGCGGCGCCCGGCTGGTCCTGATGCGGGATGAGCAGGCCTTCGACGCGCGGCCGCGGGCCAGCGGTTTGCGCCGAAGGCGGGGCGGCAAGGAGGCGTGCAATATTCGTGTTGGTGTCGACAACCGCATATTGGCCGCGCAACTCGTTCTCCCCCCGGGTCAGCGACACATGCCCGCTCAG
>DATMZZ010000185.1:0-9024 GCA_035573175.1 Allostellaceae bacterium | reverse complement strand
CATATCTGCGCGAGCGGCTGGCCGATCTCGAGGACCTGACCAATCGCTTGCAGCGCCATCTCGCCGGCAAGGCGGCGCGGCCGAGCGATAGCGAGCTGCCGGAGGAATTCATTCTCATCGCCCGCACTATGGGACCGGCCGAGTTCCTCGATTACGACCGCAAGCGGCTGAAGGGTCTCGTGCTCGAAGAGGGCTCGCCCAATGCGCATGTCGCGGTGGTCGCGCGCGCGCTCGACATTCCCGTGGTCGGACGCGTGAAGGATGTGCTGAGCCGCGTCGAGCCGGGCGACACCGTCGTCGTCAACGGCGATGAGGGCGCGGTGGTGCTGCGCCCGAACGAAGACGTCATTGAGGCGGTCGACAATCGCATCAAGCTGCGGCTCGGCCAACGCCAGCAATATCAAGCGCTGCGCGATCTTCCCGCCGAGAGCAAGGATGGTACGCGCTTCGAGCTCATGCTCAATGGCGGCCTCTTCATCGATCTGCCTTACCTCGACGAGACCGCTGCCGTGGGCGTTGGCCTCTTCCGCACCGAACTGCAATTCATGCTGCGCGAGACCTTCCCGACCGTGCCGCAGCAGGCCGCGCTCTATAGCCGTGTGCTCGATCAGGCCGGCGACCGGCCGGTGACGTTCCGCACGCTCGATATCGGCGGCGACAAGGTGCTCCCTTACATGGATGATGCCAGCGCCGACGAGAATCCGGCGATGGGCTGGCGCGCGATCCGCATCTCGCTCGACCGGCCGGCGATGCTGCGCCAGCAGCTCCGCGCGCTGATCCGCGCATCGTCGGGGCGCAACCTTCGCGTGATGTTCCCGATGGTCGCGGATGTCGCCGAATTCGAAACGGCGCGCGAGATCTTGCAGCTCGAGCTCGATCGCCAGCGCAAAGCCGGCGAGATCTTGCCGGAGCAGATCGCGATCGGCCTGATGCTCGAAGTGCCGGCGCTGATCTGGCAATTGCCGGCGCTCGCCGGACGTGCCGATTTCATCTCGGTCGGCACCAACGATCTCGTGCAGTTTCTCTTTGCCGCCGATCGTGGCAATCCGCGTCTCGCGGGCCGCTACGATCCGCTCTCGCCTTCGGTGCTGCGCGTGCTCGGCCAGATCGCCGCCGGCTGCGCCGCGCATAACCTGCCGGTCACGGTGTGCGGCGAGATGGCGGGCGATCCGCTCGAGGCAATGGCGCTAGTCGGGCTCGGTTTCCGTGCGCTGTCGATGGCACCGTCATCGATCGGGCCGGTCAAAGCGATGATCCGCAGTCTCGACGTGCCGGCGCTGGTCGAATTCATCGGCTCGCTATCCGAGGTCTCGACGCGCAGCCTGCGCGGCAAGTTTCATGATTTCGCGCGTGATCGTGGCATCGCGGTGTGAGAGTACAGCACACGGTTGCGACTCGGTACTATGCTTGTGCTATGCTTGCGCTATGCTTGCTGATAGATAACTGACCAACGCGCCGGAGAAGGCGCTCTGGCATGGCTTGATTCAATGGCTTTATTCAGCCGATCGCTCAAACCGGAAGGCGATGCAGCTTTGCCTGGCGGGAACGGCGATTCCGGCGCGGAAAGCACGCCGCGTCATACCATCGGCGACCTGTTGCGCGATACGCGCAAGAGCTATGGCGGCGATATCGATCGCATCGCTGCAATATTGAAGATTCGCCCGTCCTACCTGTCGGCCATCGAAGAGAGCCAATACGACAAGCTGCCGGGCCCTGTTTATGCCCAGGGCTTCGTGCGTGCCTATGCCGTGCATTTGGGGCTCGACGGCGATGAAGCGATCCGCCGCTTCAAGCAGGAAGTCGCGGGCTTCGAGGTCTCGCGCGACCTGAGCTTCCCGGTGCCGCTCGCGGAGCGCAGCATTCCCGGCGGCACGATGGTGCTGGCGGCGCTGATCCTCGCGCTTTGCGGCTACGGGCTTTGGTACTACGTCTCGACCAGCGACCGCTCGCATCCCGAAAGAGTGAGCGCGGTGCCGCCGGATCTGATCGCGGCAACGAAAAAGCCGGTGCCCGATGCGGCATCACCGACATCGGTCCCGGCCACACCCGCTCCGACGACAGTGGAGCCGGGCGCGCCCTCCGCGAATACGGCGACGTCGCCGGCACCTATCCTGACGGCGCCCTCGGCCACGGTGACCACTGCTCCATCGGCAACGCCGGCTGCACCTCCGTTATCTCCGCCGGGCACCACCTCGCGCGCCGCACCGCCGCCAGCCGCGTCGGTCCCTGCAGTGCCGTCGACGACGCCAGCGCCTGTCACAACGGCCACGTCGCCGTCATCACCTACATCCTCGTCGGGATCGCCGCCGCAAACCGCGTCGGCGCCAGCCGCCACGGCTGCGCCACCGCCGACCGACGCCGCGGCAGCAGCGAATGCCCCGCCGATCGTGACGCGCATCTATGGCGCGCCTGCTGACATGCCGGCGCGCATCGTCGTGCGTGCGATCAAAGATAGCTGGGTGCAGGTGCGTAACGGCGACGAGGTGCTCATTCAGCGGACACTTCATCCGGGCGATTCCGTACGCGTGCCGGATATAAGCGGCCTCGCGCTGCGCACCGGCAATGGCTCCGGCATCCAGTTTGAGATCGATGGTAAGCTTTTCAAGCCTCTGGGTGGCACGGTGCGTACGATCGCCCTCGACCCCAACCGCCTTGCCGCCAATAACGGCAACCCGCCGCCCTGAATAGCCGCGATTCCCGCGCTGGGTCAGGGTTTCGCACGCGACCGAAACGCGCTATAAGCCGTTGATCGATTGGGGAGCCAGATTTCCCCTATCCGCTTGATTTTCCAAGGTGCTTGCCATGAGCGTGCGTCCTTATCGCGACATCCAGCGACGGAAGTGTCGGCAGATCCACGTCGGCCCGGTGGCGGTCGGCGGCGATGCGCCGATCACCGTCCAGTCGATGACCAACACGCTGACGCATGACGTCAAGGCGACGGTAGCTCAGATCCAGGCGCTGGAGCGGGCCGGCGCCGATATCGTGCGCGTCTCCTGCCCGGACGAGGAGTCCTCGGCGGCCCTCAAAGACATCATCCCGCAAGTGAAGGTGCCGATCGTCGCGGACATCCACTTCCACTACAAGCGTGCGATCGAGGCGGCGAAGAACGGCGCCTCTTGCCTGCGCATCAATCCCGGCAATATCGGTTCGGCCGCGCGCGTCAAAGAAGTGGTGAAGGCCGCGAAGGATCATAACTGTTCAATGCGCATCGGCGTCAACGCGGGCTCGCTCGAGCGCGAGCTGCTCGAGCGCTATGGCGAGCCTTGCCCCGAGGCGATGGTCGAGAGTGCCCTGACCCACGCCAAGATCCTCGAGGACAACGACTTCTTCGAGTTCAAGATTTCCTGCAAGGCGTCGGACGTGTTCCTCGCCGTCGCGGCCTATCAGCAGCTCGCCGAGGCTTGCGACTACCCGCTGCATCTCGGCATCACGGAAGCCGGCGGCTTGATGAGCGGCACGATCAAATCGGCGATCGGCATGGGCTCGCTGCTCTGGGCCGGCATCGGCGATACGATCCGCGTGTCGCTCTCGGCCGATCCGGTCGAGGAGATCAAGGTCGGCTACGACATCCTCAAATCGCTCGGCCTGCGCCGTCACGGCGTCACCGTGATCTCCTGCCCGTCCTGCGCGCGCCAGCAATTCGAGGTCATCAAGACCGTCGAGGCGCTCGAGAAGCGCTTGGCACATATCACCACGCCGATCACGCTCTCGGTCATCGGCTGTGTCGTCAACGGCCCCGGCGAAGCGCGCGAAACCGATATCGGCTTCACCGGCGGCGGCAACGGCACGCACCAAGTCTATGTCGCCGGCGTTCCGGCGCATCGGCTCAAGGATCAGAGCATCGTCGATCACCTCGTCGAGATGGTCGAGAAGAAGGCGGCCGAGATCGAGGCTGCCAAGAAGAAAGAAGGGGCGGCAGTCGAAGCCGTTTCGTGAGTCGCGCCGCCCGAAATACCAATTCGTCACCCCCGCGAAAGCGGGGAGCCAGGGGTCATGCTCGTCGCTTGCTCTGGATTCCCGCTTGCGCGGGAATGACGGGTGTTAAACGCGTTCTTCTCTGATTCAAATGGCGGCTCTTCAGCCGGTCCGCGGCACCCAGGACCTTCTGCCCGACGCTTATCGGCGGCATCGCGCTGTTATCGATACCGCGCGCCGCATCGCCGAGCGTTTCGGCTATCAAGAGATCGCCACGCCGATCTTCGAATTCACCGAAGTCTTCGCGCGGCCGATCGGCGAGACGACCGATATCGTCTCGAAAGAGATGTACACATTTCAGGATCGCGGCGGCGAAGAGATCACGCTGCGGCCGGAATACACGGCAGGCATTGTTCGAGCGGTGATGTCGAATGGCCTCACTCAAAGCCTGCCGCTGAAATTCTTCGCGGCGGGACCGATGTTCCGCTACGAGCGGCCGCAAAAGGGCCGCTTCCGCCAATTCCATCAGATCGATGCCGAGCTCATCGGCGCGGCCCAGCCTACCGCGGATGTCGAGCTCATTTCTCTCGCGGCGGAAATCCTCGACGCGCTAGGCGTGTTGAAGCACACGGTGCTGGAGCTCAATACGCTTGGCGATAGCGCGAGCCGTCAGGCCTATCGCGCGGCTCTCGTCGATTACTACGGCGCGCATCGCGACAGGCTGTCCGAAGACAGCCGCCGCCGGCTCGAAACCAATCCGCTGCGCATCCTCGATTCGAAGGACGAGGGCGATAAGCGCATCAATGCCGAGGCGCCGAGCTTCGCCGATTATCTGACGCCCGAGGCAAAGGATTTCTTCGCCGAAGTGTGCGCCGGTCTCACCGCGCTCGGTATCGGTTACGCGCTCAATCCGCGGCTGGTGCGCGGCCTCGATTATTATTGTCACACCGCCTTCGAATTCGTGACAACCTCGCTCGGCGCGCAAGGCACGGTGCTGGGTGGCGGCCGTTATGACGGGCTCATGGGCGTGATGGGCGGACCGGAGACGCCGGGTGTCGGCTGGGCCGCGGGCATCGAGCGTCTGGCGCTGCTGATCGAAGAGCCGCCGGCGCCGCCACGGCCGATCGCGCTGGTGCCGCTCGGCAAGCCGGCCGAGATGCTGGCCCTGCGACTCGCGCAATCGCTGCGCCAGGCCGGCTTCCATATCGAGCTCGGCTATTCGGGCAATCTGAAGCGGCGCCTGCAACGCGCCAACAAAATCAACGCACGCGCCGCCGTGATCCTCGGCGATGACGAGATCGCGAAACAGGCCGCGGCCGTGCGCGACCTCGACAGCGGCGACCAGGCTGAGATACCGCTCGCGTCCCTGGCGGAGCGGCTCGCGGCGTTCCGCTAGCGGAGCGCGTGACCATGCCGCCATCCACCGCTTTCGAATCCAAGCTCGATAAAGTCGTGCGCCGGCATGCCGAGCTGCGTGACGCCATGGCCGATCCGTCGCGCGGCAGTGAATTCGCCAAGCTCTCGAAGGAATACAGCGATCTGACGCCGCTGGTCGAAGGCATCGAGACCTGGCAACGCGCGCGAACCGAGCTGACCGATCTCGAGACGCTGGCTGGCGAAGGCGATAGCGAGATGAAGGCGCTCGCCGAGGCCGAGCTGCTGACGCTGCAAAAGCGCATCCCGGAGCTCGAGCATCAGATCAAGATCCTGCTGCTGCCGAAAGACGAGGCGGATGAGCGCAACGCCATCATCGAGCTGCGCGCCGGCACCGGCGGCGATGAGGCAGGGCTCTTCGCCAGCGAGCTCTTCCGCATGTATCAGCGCTATGCCGCGATTCATGGCTGGCGTTTCGAGGTGATGGATTATTCTGAAAGCGATGTCGGCGGCATCAAAGAGGCGACCGCCTCGGTCACCGGCCGCGACGTCTTCCATCGCCTCAAATTCGAATCCGGCGTGCATCGCGTCCAGCGCGTGCCCGAGACGGAGAATGCCGGCCGCATTCACACCTCGGCCGCGACCGTCGCGGTGCTGCCCGAAGCCGAAGAGATCGACATCAAGATCGACGAGAAAGATCTGCGCATCGACGTGTTCCGCTCGAGCGGGCCGGGCGGGCAGTCGGTCAACACCACCGACAGCGCCGTTCGCATCACGCACATCCCGACCGGCCTCGTCGTGCAGCAGCAGGACGAGAAATCGCAGCACAAGAACAAGGCGAAAGCGCTGAAGGTGCTGCGCGCGCGGCTTTATGAGCGCGAACGGCAGGAGAAGGAGTCGGCACGTGCCGCCTCGCGCAAAAGCCAGGTCGGCAGCGGCGATCGCTCGGAGCGCATTCGCACCTATAATTTCCCGCAGGGCCGCGTCACCGACCACCGCATCAATCTGACGCTCTATAAGATCGACAAGGTGATGACCGGCGAAGCGCTCGACGAGGTCATCGAGGCGCTGCTCGCCGAGGATCAGGCCGCGCGCCTCGCGGAAGTGGAATGAACGCACTCGCCTCCGATGAGCTGACGGTTGGCCAGTTGCTTGAGCAATCGGCGACGCGTCTGGCCGCGGCTGGTATCGCCGAGCCGCGGCACGAAGCGCGGCTCATCCTGGTGCTGGCGCTCGGCATCGAGCCGGCGACGGTGCTCGGCTGGCCTGAGCGTCTGGTCGAGCCCAAGCTTGCGGCCGCCGCCGAAGCACTCATTGCTCGGCGGACCAAGGGTGAGCCGGTCTCGCGGCTCCGCGGCAAGCGCGAATTCTGGAGTCTCGATTTCGCGCTCTCGCCTGACACCCTCGATCCGCGGCCGGATAGCGAGACCCTGATCGCGGCGGCGCTGGCCGATATTCCGGATCGTGCCGCGGCGCTCCGGGTCGTCGATTTCGGCACCGGGACAGGATGCCTGTTGCTGGCGCTGCTCTCGGAATTGCCCAAGGCAACGGGGATCGGCGTCGATATCTCGCCCGGTGCGGTGGCGGTGGCGCAGAAAAACGCGGCGGCATTGGGGCTTACCGGCCGCGCTGAATTCCTTATCGGCGACTGGGACACGCGAATCGATGGGCGGGCCGATGTAATCCTGGCAAACCCTCCCTATATTCCCAGTAACGAGATCGGGTGTCTGCCGCGAGAAGTGTTGGCATACGACCCCCGGGCCGCCCTTGATGGCGGGCCGGATGGACTTTCCGCCTATAGTCCGCTTGGTGCGGCGATTCGCGGATTGCTAGGGCCGGCAGGTAAGGCCTATATCGAGATCGGTGCTGGCCAAGGATTGCAAGTGGCCAGGGTATTGGGCGAAACGGGGTTAACGGTCACGGCGGTACGTCGCGACCTCGCCGATATTGAGCGTTGCGTTGTTGCAACGCTCTGAAAGGCAATCACAGAAAAGCCGCAAATATTAAAAAAACATTGGATTCGCTGGGCGTTTCCCGTTTAGGGTTGCCCGGCGAGATCAGAGCCAGGAAGGCTCAGCGCCGCTGAGGCGCCGGCAGAACCCAGTCGAAAGGCGTTTCCTCGAGACTCAGGACGCCGCGGGGTCTCTAAAGCCGACATGGAAGACGGTAGATCGACAGCACATGCATCAAGACTTCAAAGGTGTCATGAGACCAGGTCAGAACAAGCGTGGCCGGGGCCGCAACCACAATCCCAACAACATGGGCGGCCAACACAACAACAATGGCGGCAATCGGGGTCCGCGTCCGCCGCACCGGATGCAGACCTTCGATAGCAATGGCCCCAGCGTCAAAATCCGGGGCAACGCCTATCAGGTTTTCGAGCGCTATATCGCGCTGGCGCGCGAGGCCTCGTCCTCGGGCGATCGCATCGCTGCCGAGAACCTCTACCAGCATGCCGAGCACTACTATCGGATCATGCAGGCCAACGGCGACGGGCAACACATGGCGCCACGGCCCATGACCCCGGCGGACACCGAGATGAACGGTGCCGATGGCGAGGGCGAGCTCAACGCCAACGGTCAGCAGTCCGGTCAGCCGCAAGCCGCGGGTCAACCGCAGCCGATGATCTCGGAAGGCACCGGCGACGAATCCGAAGGCCCGGCGACGCCCTAAGCGCCGCGCCTGGACGGCGGACCGCGCCCTTTCGTGGCTCAGTCTTATCGTTAATGCCCTTCTTCCATTAACGATGGCGGCCGCTCTTGGCCGTAGGATCGGTCGACCCCATATCTTCAGACGGAAGACGCGGGAAGGTTGCCTCTTCGAGGGACCGCCCACGCCGTTTCGGAAGGGGTTGCCATGGATTTTGAAAAATATACCGAGCGCGCCAAGGGTTTCGTCCAGGCCGCGCAGATGCTGGCGCAGCGTCGCGGGCATCAACAGATCACACCTGAACATCTGCTCAAAGTCCTGATCGACGACAAAGAAGGGCTTTGCAGCAATCTGATACGTGCCGCCGGCGGCGAGCCGAAATCGGTTTCCGCTGCTGTCGATACCGCTCTCGACAAGCTGCCGCGTGTCGAAGGCGGCAGCGGCCAGGTCTATCTCTCCGCCGAGCTCAACCGGCTTTTCGCCGAGGCTGAAAAGGTCGCCGAGAAAGCCGGCGATAGTTTCGTCACCGTCGAGCGCTTGCTGCTCGCGATGACGCTCGACCGCAACAGCCCGGCCGCCAAGGCGCTGGCCGTGGCCGGCGTTACCGCGCAATCGCTCAACGCTGCCATCGAGCAGATCCGCAAAGGCCGCAAGGCCGACAGCGCCTCGGCCGAGGAAGGCTATGACGCGCTGAAGAAATATGCGCGCGATCTGACCGAAGCCGCGCGCAGCGGCAAGCTCGATCCGGTGATCGGGCGCGATGAAGAGATTCGCCGCACGGTGCAGGTGCTGTCGCGCCGCACCAAGAACAATCCCGTGCTGATCGGTGAGCCCGGCGTCGGCAAGACGGCGATCGTCGAAGGCCTTGCTTTGCGCATCGCGCATGGCGACGTTCCCGACAGCCTCAAGGAGAAGCGCCTTCTGGCGCTCGACCTCGGCGCCATGGTCGCCGGCGCGAAATTCCGCGGCGAGTTCGAAGAGCGGCTGAAAGCCGTGCTCAGCGAGATCACCGCCGCCCAAGGCGAGATCATCGTTTTCATCGACGAGCTGCACACCTTGGTCGGCGCCGGCAAGGCCGATGGCGCA
>DATMZZ010000184.1:0-6133 GCA_035573175.1 Allostellaceae bacterium | reverse complement strand
GCCTGGCGCAAGCAGGAAGAAATGTCCTGGGATGCGTCGGAGGACTATCTCATGGCGAAGCTCGACCAGCTTCGCTTGACCGATCCCGAGAAAGGCCGAGCGCAGGGCATGAAGCAATTCCTCGACGAGAAGACCTATCGTCCCGGCCTCGGCCAATACCAGCGCAAGGAATAGCGTCATGCAGCGCAGCACCGATCGAATCGTCACGACGCATGTCGGCAGCCTGCCGCGGCCGCCGGAAGTCATCGCGCTGTTGAAGCGCCGCGACCGTGACGAAGCCGTCGACCCGGTGGAATTTGAAAGCACCATCGCGCGCGCGGTCAACGATGTGGTCGCGCGCCAAGTTGCGGTCGGCGTCGATGTCGTTAACGACGGCGAGACGAGCAAAGCCTCTTACGCCACCTATATCCAGCAGCGCCTGACCGGCTTCGGCGAAGTCGACAAGTCGAAATGGCCGGTCGAGAAGAGTCCCGACCGCGCCGCGTTTCCCGAATATTATGCGCGGCCGGGGGCGACCTCGGGACCGGAATCGCGGCGTGCGCTGGCTTGTGTCGGGCCGGTCGCGGTCAAGGATCGCAGCTTGGTCGAGCGCGATATCGCGCATCTGAAAGCCGCAGCCGCAGCGTCGGGCGCGAAGAGCGTCTTCATGAGCGCGGCCTCGCCAGGCGTGGTCTCGCGTTTCCATCCGAATTTCCATTACAAGGACAGCGCCGATTATCGCGCCGCGGTCGGCGCGGCGATGCGCGAGGAATATGAGGCGATCGTCAATGCGGGCTTCATCTTGCAGCTCGATTGCCCCGATCTGGCGTCCGGCCGGATGAGCGTGTTCTCGATGGTGAGCGACGAGGAATTCGTTCGCCAATGCCATATCAGCATCGAGATCTTGAACGACGCACTGCGCAATGTGCCGGCGAGCCAGGTGCGGCTGCATCTCTGTTGGGGGAATTACGAAGGCCCCCATATTCACGACGTGCCGCTCGAGATGATTCTGCCGGCGGTGCTCAAAGCCAAGGTCGCGGTAATCTCTTTCGAGGGCGCCAATCCGCGCCATGCCCATGAATGGGAGGTGTGGAAGCGGGTCAAGCTGCCCGAGACCATGGCACTGATGCCGGGCGTGATCGATACCACCACCAATTTCGTCGAGCACCCCGAGCTCGTCTCGCAGCGCATCTGCAATTATGCCGATTGCGTCGGCCGCGAGCGGGTGATCGCCGCCGTCGATTGCGGCTTCGAGACCTTCGCCGGCGGCAGCGCACGGGTCGACAGCCGCGTCGCCTATACGAAGCTCGAAGCCATGGCCGAAGGGGCGCGGATCGCCACCAAGAAACTCTGGGGCCGCGCCTAAGCTCCATGGCTGCTGTCTCGTCGCGTAAGGCCATCGACCGGCTGCTGCGGCCGCGCTCGATCGCGATCGTCGGTGCTTCGGCCGAGCCCGCTTCGCCGGGCGCGCGCGTTCTCGCCAATCTCGACGCGGTCGGTTTTCCGGGCGAGATCCATCTGGTGACGCGCCGTGCGACGGAGATCGCCGGCCGGCGCTGCGTGCCGACCATCGCCGATCTGCCGTGGGGCATCGATGCCGCCGTGCTGATCGTACCGGAAGCGGCTGTCGCCGATGCGATCGCTGGCTGTATCGAGCGTGGCATCGGCGGCATATCGCTTTTCGCGGC
This sequence comes from Allostellaceae bacterium, assembly GCA_035573175.1. Lineage (GTDB taxonomy): Bacteria > Pseudomonadota > Alphaproteobacteria > ATCC43930 > CGMCC-115725 > CAIKMD01. The sequence goes on along the minus strand of DATMZZ010000184.1, from coordinate 4,466 downwards.
AGGTTTCGCCGAGACCGGCGAGGAAGGCCGCGCCAAGCAGGAGAAGATCGCCGCTCTGGCGCGCGAGGCGGGCCTTGCGCTCGAAGGCCCCAATTGCATGGGCTTTTCCAATTTCGTCGACCACGTCTCGGTGTCCTTTGGCGCGGTCGAGACCGGCATCATCGCTGCCGGCGAGCACGGCGCGGCGGTGATCGCGCAAAGCGGCGCGATGATGGGCAACATCGCCTCGGCGCTCGGGGCCAAAGGTGTTGCCGTCAATTATACGATCTCGACGGGCAACGAGGCCGTCACCAGCGCCGAGGATTTCCTCGACGCGGTGCTCGACGATCCGCAGACGCAGATCTTCGTGCTGTTTCTCGAGCAGATCCGCAAGCCGGCGCGTTTCCTCGAACTCGTGGCAAAGGCGCGCCAACTCGGCAAGCCGGTGCTGCTGATGCATCCCGGCAGCACCGAGCGGGCACGGGAATCCGCGCGCTCGCATACCGGCGCGCTCGCCGGCGACTATGCGGTGATGCAGACCGTGCTGCGCCATGCCGGCGTGGTGCAGGTCGAAACCATGGACGAGCTGATCGACGCCGCCACGCTGTTGGCACGCTGGCCGCAAGGCGCGACCAAGGGCGCGGCCATCGTCAGCAATTCCGGCGCGGTGCGCGGCATCGCGCTCGACTTCTGCAAAGGCACCGGCCTCGACGTGCCGAAGCTCAGCGCTGAGACCGAAGCGGCGTTGCGGCCGATCCTGCCGACTTACGTGCCGGTCGATAATCCGCTCGATCTTGCGACGGCGGGCATGGGGCACGGCGATATTTACGGCAAGACCGCACGCATCATGCTGGCCGATGAAAATATCGGCTGCGCCATCCTGCCGTTGGTGCCGGGCACGCCGGCGCTGCAAATGGCCAAGGCCAATTCGCTGGTGCCGCTGGTGCTGGAAGAAACGCGCCCCGTCGCTTTCGTGATCATGGGTGACGAGGTGCCGCTGACGCCGGAATTTGTGAAGCTGATCGCCGAAAGCCGCATCCCGTTCTTCCGCTCGCCCGATCGTGCGATGCGGGCGATGGCGCATCTGTATCATTACGGGCGCAGGCTCGAACGTCTGAACGCTACGCTCGCGCCGGCCGGTTCCGCACCGACGCTACCTGGCCATGGCTCCATCCCCGAGCATCGTGCCAAGGAATTCCTGCGCGCCGCCGGCATCGCCGTGCCTCAAGGAGCGCTAGCCCCGAACATCATCCAAGCGCGCGCCATCGCGGCGCGTCTCGGCTATCCCGTCGCCCTCAAGATCCAGTCGCCCGATATCCCGCATAAGAGCGATGTCGGCGGCGTCGCGCTCGGCATCCTCGTGCCCGACGCACTCGACAGCGCTTGGGAGCAGTTGGAAACGCGTATCGCCGCGTCTTGTCCGAGCGCCAAGATCGAGGGTGTGCTGGTCGAGCGCATGGCGTCACCCGGCTTCGAGATGATCCTCGGCGCGCGGCGCGACCGCGATTGGGGGCCGATCGTCATGGTCGGGCTCGGCGGCATCTGGACTGAGGCGCTGGAGGATGTGCGGCTCTTCCCGGCCGGATTGTCGCCCGCGGCGATCGCCAAGGAGATCGCGCAGCTCAAAGGCGCGAAGGTGCTTGCCGGCATCCGCGGCGCGCCGCCGCTCGATGTCGCGGCGCTGGCCGAGACCGCGGCGAAGCTCGGCGCGCTGATGCTGGCGCATCCCGAGCTCGACGAGATCGAGATCAATCCGCTGATCGTGCGGCCGCGCGGCGCCGGCGTCCTCGCGCTCGACGCTTTGATGCATGCGCGCTAAGACAGCGCCTCGCCCGATGATGGAGCAGCTAAATGGCCGATGAATCCGAGCGCCTCAATATGCCGATCTCGACGGCGGAGCTCGAGCGGCGCTGGAAAGCCGTGCGCAAGGCCATGGAAGAGCAGCGCATCGATGTTCTGGTGATGCAGAACAACAACGATTTCATGGGCGGCTATGTGAAATATTTCACCGATCTGCCCGCGACCAACGGCTATGCACTGACCGTGCTGTTCCCGCGCGATGAAGGCATGACCATGATCGGGCAGGGGCCCTTCGGCGGCGACCGCATGCTGCCGCCGGAAGGCGACGGCGTGCGCCGCGGCGTGAAACGCGTGATGACCTCGCCGAGCTATTCCGCAGCGCCCTTCACGAAAGAGAACGACGCCGCGCTCGCCGAGAAATCGCTCGAAGCCTATTCCGGCGCGACCATCGGCCTCGTCGGCACCGGCGCGATCCCCTCGGCTTTCGTCGATTATCTGAAGCGCGGCAAGCTCTCCAACGCGAAATTCGTCGAAGCCTCCGATCTCGTCGACGACATCAAGGCGATCAAGAGCCCCGAAGAGATCGGCCGCATGCGTCAGTGCGCGCATATGCAAGACAAATGCATGGACGCCGCCTTCAAGACGATGGCGCCTGGCAAGAAAGATATCGAGATCGCGGCAATCGCCGAGCAGACCGGCCATTCCTATGGCAGCGAGCAGGGGCTGTTCATGTGCGCGTCGGGCCCGGTCGGGACCGCGCCGCTGCAAGCCAATCGCCATTTCCAAAGTCGCACCATCCAAGCCGGCGATCAGCTCAGCCTGCTGGTCGAGAGCAACGGTGCCGGCGGTTTCTATACCGAACTCGGCCGCACCTGCGTTCTCGGCAAAGCCTCGCAGGAGATGAAGGACGAATTCGCCTTCGTGCTCGAAGCGCGCAAATTCACGCTGAGCCTGTTGAAGCCAGGCACGTCCTGCAAGGACATCTGGGACGCCTATAACGAGTTCATGAAGAAGAACGGCCGGCCCGAAGAGAAGCGGCTCTATTGCCACGGCCAGGGCTACGACATGGTCGAGCGGCCGCTGGTGCGGTTCGACGAGCCGATGAAGCTCAAAGCGAATATGATCGTCTCGTGCCATCCGACCTATGCGCTGGCCGGCTCGTTCAACTGGGCTTGCGACAACTACCTGATCACCGATCACGGACCCGAGCGGCTGCACCAATTCCCGGAAATCATTACCGAGATCGGGTAGCGCCAACGCTGTCGGGGGGCAGTAGGCAGAATTATGAGTAGTTCAGCGCACCGTTTGCGCATCGCCGTCGATATCGGCGGCACCTTCACCGATCTCGCCGCCTTCGACGAGGCAGGTGCCAAGCTTACTTTCGGCAAGGCGCTCTCGACGCACGACGCGCTGGTCGAAGGCATTCGCGACGCGCTGAACGGCGCCAAGACCAATGTCGCCGAGGCTTATCTTTTCCTCCACGGCACGACCATCGGCATCAACACACTGCTGGAGCGCACCGGCGCACAGACGGCGCTGCTGATTACCCAGGGCTTCCGCGATATCTACGAGATCGGCCGCATCAACCGGCCTGATGCCTACAATCTCTTCTTTGGCAAGCACGAACCGCTGGTGAAACGCTCCCGGCGCTTCGAGGTGCCGGAGCGGATGCTGGCCGATGGCTCGGTCCATCTGCCGCTCGATGAAGAGAAGGTACGGGCCGTTGCGCGCGATCTTAAAGCGCGCGGCGTCGAATCTGTCGCCATTCTGCTGCTGCATTCCTATCGCAACCCCGCGCACGAGCAGCGCGTCGAGGCGCTGGTGCGCGAAGAGATTCCCGGCGTCTTCGTCTCGTCCTCGCATCGCTTGTCGCAGGAATATCGCGAGTTCGAGCGTGCTTCGACCGTTGCCGCGAACGCTTATATCGGCCCGCGCGTCGATCGCTATCTCGGCGAGCTCGATCGGCAATTGCGCGCCGATCGCTTCGGCGGTGAGTTCTATATCGTGCAATCGACCGGCGGTCTGTTTCCGATCGACGAAGCGCGCCGCGAATGCGTGCGCATGCTGGAATCGGGACCGGCGGCCGGTGTCATCGGGGCGCAGGCGATCTGCCATCAACTTGGCCTGCCCGATGCCATCGCTTTCGATATGGGCGGCACCACGGCGAAAGCCGGCGTTATCAGCGACGGCAAGCCATTGACCACGGGCGCGGCGCTGATCGGCGGCTATGAGCGCGCGCTGCCGATCCAGATCCCGATGATGGACATTTTCGAGGTTGGCACCGGCGGCGGCAGCATCGCGCGCCTCGCCGAGGGCAAGGCGTTGCGTGTCGGCCCGCAAAGCGCCGGCTCGATGCCGGGTCCGGCTTGCTATGGTCGCGGCGGCACCGAGCCGACCGTGACCGATGCCAATCTACTGCTCGGCCGGCTCGATCCCGCGCATTTCCTCGGCGGCACCATGAAGCTCGATCAGGCGGCCGCGGAACGCGCGGTGCGCACGCGTATCGCCGAGCCGCTGCGTCTCGACGTGATGGAAGCAGCGGAAGGCATCCTGCGCATCGCTGCCACCGCGATGTCCTATGCGGTGAAAGGCGTGACTACCGAGCGCGGTCTCGACGTCGGCAAGTTCACGATGATCACCTATGGCGGCGCCGGACCACTGCATGCCTCGGCCATTGCCCGCGAGAT
>DATMZZ010000183.1:0-16385 GCA_035573175.1 Allostellaceae bacterium | reverse complement strand
TCGTCGCGGAAGAACGGGAACTCCGCGAGGTAATTGACGAAGGAGAAGCACATGCCGCTGAAGCCGGCTGCGCTCACCTGCGCGAGGGTGTTCGCGACATCGTCGGGATCGCCGACCATCGGGAAGCCGCCATGACCGGCGGCGAAGCGGATGCGGAAGGCCTTGAAGAATTCGGCCGAATAGGATTGTGAGTGGATCTGGTTGATGCTGATCAGCCGGTCGACCGCATCCCAATCGCCCATCTCCTCGGCGTAGTGGCGGTGATATTCCTCCGCCTCGCGCCGTGTTTTGCGGCAGACCACATAGCCATTGCCATAGACACCGATCTCGCGGCCATGCGCGCGCGCCGCCGCGACGGTGTCGTTCACTTCCTGCGCGCCGGCTTCGAGCGAGCGCAGCGGGCGAAAGAGCACGTCGCAGGCTTTGGCGCTGAAGGCGCGGCCGGCGGGCGAGGAGCCGGCATTCATGACGAGCGGCCGCGTTGCGCCGTAAGGCTTGGGATTGGCCTGCACGTTCTTCAGTTGGAAGAATTGGCCGGTGAAATCGAAATCCTCATCGTTCTCCCAGATCGCCTTGATCACCTCGAGCCATTCGGCACCGTAATCGTAACGATTGTCATGCGCGCGCTGGCCGACGCCGAACATGTCGAACTCGTCTTGATTCCAGCCGCAAACGACGTTGAGGCCAAACCGGCCTCGCCCAATGTGATCGGCGGTGACGAATTGCTTCGCCGCATAGACCGGATGGACGAGCGGCGCATGCACGGTGCCGAAAATGTTGAGACGCTGTGTCTGCGCGAGGAGACCGCAGGCCCAGGTGACCGTCTCCCAGCTCGAGCCTTCGAAATTGGTTTCGCCGCCATAGCCGCGCCAGCGGCCGATCGGCAGCATCAGATCCATGCCGGCCGCATCGGCCAGTTGCGCGAGCTTGAGATTGTCCTCCCAGCTCGCCGACCAGCGCTCGGGCACGCGCGTCGCCGCGCGCCCGCCGGAGCAATTGCTGCCGAAGAGACCGAGCTTCAGCTTGTTGGGGCTGAAGCTCGAAATGCGGCTGGAAAGTTCATGGCGGGACAAGTGAGTCTCCCTAAGGTGTCTCTTCGTCATTGCGAGCCCCTTCGACAAGCTCAGGAGCGAAGCAATCCAGCCTGTTTCAACCACTGGATTGCTTCGTCGCTTACGCTCCTCGCAATGATGTAACCGAGATTACTTCTTCGGCAGATAAGCTTCGGTGTAGAGCTTCGACATGTCGGGCGGGCTCTCGACCAGCTTCAGATCGGTGAAGGAGGTCTGGAGGTTTTTCAGCGTGTCGGCGTCGAACTTGCCATCGCGGCTATACATACCGATGGTGAGATCGTATTCCTTCGACTGCACGGCATCGGAGAAGCCGGTCATGCCCATGCCGATCTTCACCGTCTCGGCCTTGTTCTTGTGCATGAAGTCGATGGTCTCGAACCAGCCGGCGAGGAAGCGCTTGATCGCATCCGGATTGGATTGCACCAGCTTCGTCGTCGCGAAGATCGTGCCGGCGCTGGTATTCCCCATATAGCTCGATACCGGCGCGAGCAGCCGGCCTTCGTGCTTTTCCTCCATCTGAAAGGTCAGCGATGTCGGAATGATGTCGGCGTCGACGTTGTGTGTGCGGAACGCGGCGACGACGGTCGCGGGCTCGCTGCCATTGGCGACGATCGTGATGTCTTTTTCGCCCCAGCCTTGCTTCTTGGCCAATTGCAGCGCCAGCCAGAAGGTGAACGAGCCGTTGCTCGACACCGCGATCTTCTTGCCTTTGAGATCGGCGAGGGTCTTGGCTTGGGAATCCGCTGGTACGGCGACGCCGAGGAAGGTCGCGGGGCCGACGACGTTGGCGACCGCGATCTCGGGCGCGCCTTTGGCGATCAAGGCCAGCTCAGGTCCGGCGCCGACGCCGAGATCGATCGCGCCGGCGGCCGCGGCCTGGTGCATCTTGCCGCCGCCGCTGAAATTCTGGATCGTCACGTCGAGACCGTGCTTGGCGAAGATGCCGGTCTTGACGCCGACATCGACGGGCAGCATCGGCGAGGAGGTCGGCGAGGCTTTGCCGACCGTCAATTTATCGGCAGCCCAAGCGCCGCTGGTGCTCAGCAAGGCGATCGCCGCGAGCATCACAGTTCCAACCATCAACCGCTTCATGTCTTTAATCTCCCCGACAGGCGTGTCTTCTATACGATCGCATCACGATACAAGCGCGAGGTTGCCATGGCCAGGGCGGCGCTGCGTTGCTAGCATCGGCGGAAATTTTGGAGGCAGATATGGCAGATTTCGTCGCGACCCATCGTATCACCCACGAAGCGAGCATGAAGATGCTCGCCGCCGGCGTCGCCAAGGCGAACGAGATCGGCTGCAAGATCAGCCTCGCCGTGGTCGATGCCAGCGGTCAGCTGATCGGGTTCCTGATGATGGATGGTGCGCGTTTCTTCTCCGGCCGCACCACGATCAAGAAAGCGATCACTTCCGCCTCGCAGCGTTTGCCCACCGGCTATGCGCCGGAAGCGAATGTGCTCAGCATGCAGATCCGCATGGATGGGGATTTCACCAACGTGCCGGGCGGCTTTCCGATCATTGTGGACGGGCAGGTGATCGGCGGCGTTGCCGCGGGCGGCGCGAAGATCGAAGAGGATGTGATCGTTGCCAAGGCCGCGCTAGCGGCTGTGGTTTCGGGCTGAACGCGGCGCAACCTTCCGCTGCGCCAAGCATTTTCATCAGCAGATCATCGTCTGTCGGATACCGGGCACTGGTTCGAAAGAATGACTCACGGTCGCCATGAAAATGCCGGATTTGGGCTCTGGGCTGATGCCGAACCCACCACGGCCGAGCCGACGAACTCGCATGATTATCGCGAGCGCGCGATACGGCTGCGCGCGCTTGCCGCCGACTCCCCCGATCCGCAAATCAGAGCGTATTTATTGACGACCGCAGCACAGTTCGATCGCCTCGCCGATTACGCGGCGGCGTCGGCTGGAACGACGCACGCCGCATAAGGGCCGCTGCGCTATTTGAAGAGCAATAGCGCGTTGATGCAGGTCTGAATCACGCCCCAAGTCAGGGGAATGCCGACGAACAGCCAGGCGAGGGTGAGTTTCAGCCCGTTGCCCGACGCGCCTTGTTGATCAGCCATGGTGCTTCTCCTTGTCCGGCGCTCAGGCCGACGCCGCGCTGTGCTTGGCTTCGTCAGTCGCGGTCATGTGATGCTGTTCGTCGACATCCTTCACGAAGAAGTTGCAGACGAAGCCGACGATCAGCAGCAAGGCCATCACGTACATGGTGACGTTGTAAGCCTGCGCTGCCGGCACGCCGTGCTCGACATTCCATTGCCGGATGTAGTTGACCAGTACCGGACCGAAGATGCCGGCCATCGACCACGCGGTCAGCAGCAGACCGTGGATCGCACCGACATAGCGCGTGCCGAACATGTCGCGGAGATAGGCCGGCACGGTCGAGAAGCCGCCGCCATACATGCTGAAGATGATGGCGTAGGCGCAGACGAACAGCACGACGCTGCCTGCCTTGCCGGTATAGGGCACGAAGGCGTAGAGCACGGCGCCGAGGACGAAGAAGGTGAAATACGTGTTCTTGCGGCCGATGTAGTCGGAGGTCGAGGCCCAGAAGAAGCGCCCCGCCATATTGAAGAGGCTCATCAACCCGACGAAGCCTGCCGCGGCAACCGGGGTGACGCGGCCCGGGAACATCTCCTGGCTCATCGCCGAAGCCTGACCGAGCACGCCGATGCCGGCGGTCACGTTGAGGCAGAGCACCCACCAGATCAGCCAGAATTGCGGCGTCTTCAGCGCCTGATAGACATAGACGTTCTTGGTGGTGATGAGCTTCTTCGGCTGCGCCGGCGCGACCCAGCCCTCGGGCTTCCAACCGGGCGCGGGGACACGCACGATCGTGGCGCCGACCATCATGAAGCAGAAATAGATCACGCCGAGCGCGATGAAGGTTTCGGCGACGCCGACATGGCTCGATGTCGAGAAGTTATGCATTAGCCAGACCGATAGCGGCGAGGCGATGAACGCGCCGCCGCCGAAGCCCATGATGGCCATGCCGGTCGCCATGCCTGGGCGATCGGGGAACCATTTGATCAGCGTCGAGACCGGCGAGATGTAGCCGATGCCGAGGCCGAAACCGCCCAGGATGCCGTAGCCGAAATAGATCACCCAGATGTTGTGGATGTAGACGCCGAAAGCGGAGATCAAAAAGCCGCCGGCCCAGCAGAGCGCGGCGGTGAACATTGCTTTACGGGGTCCGCCTTCCTCGACCCAGCGGCCGAGGAGGGCCGCCGATACACCCAGGAAGAAGATCGCCAAGCTGAAGATCCAGCCGAGATCGGTCAGCTTCCAATCGCCCGGGCCCGATTGCGATATGCCCAGCAGTTTGGTCATCGGCAGGTTGAATACGCTAAAAGCGTAAGCTTCGCCGATGCAGAGATGGACGCACAGTGCGGCCGGCGGGATCAACCAGCGGCTGTACCCCGGTGGCGCAATGGTGCGTTCTTTACTCAAGAAAGACATGCGTTTCCCCCATTCTGTCGGTTTTGGGGCTTATTACCCCGATCGAAGCGTCAGACCGTCCGCGAGTTCCCACTTCGGTCCATTTTGTTGGCCAAGGCCAACTTCTCTACAGCCTATCCCTGCTGCACATGAAAGAAAAGTCACGTGAACGCGACAAAGAAGAAGTCGTTGGCAAGCAGCGTCAAGGGGACAGTCAGGGCCATCTCGGGCCCGTCCGCTGCCCACTCTCACGACCTGCTTTTGGTCAATGAGCCGCGCCGCGCGGGCGTAGCGGAGGCCAGCGATGATGATGATGATGATGATGAGCGCGATGCCCACAAGGATCAGCGCGATGCCGTCATACCGGCCGAGCGGCGCGGCAAGACGCTCGATCAAGAGTTTTTGCGCTGCGGCAGGCGAGGCTATGTCGACGACGGCCCTGACGAGGACGTTGAATTTCTCGATGACGAAGCCGAAGGCGATGACCGCGAGACCGGTGCCAGTCTAGGCGAGAAAGGTGCGCTCGTTGGCAGCGTGATCGGAGAAGTTACGGATCATGGTCGCTGAACATCTGATTGGCGCTCGTTTCCGCTATAGTCTGCCCAAAGCGATAGAGAGGGAGGGTGTGATGACAGACTATCCGAGTGATATCGATCCGGAATCGGGAAACCGCCTGCCGCTGCCCAAGCGTGCAGAGCTCGATTCTGAAGCGCAGGCCTCTTACGATCGCATCGTCAAAGGTGGCGCGGGCGCGATCCGCGGGTTGCGGGGCCCGAGCGGCATCCAGCTTCATTCGTCGACCTATTCAAAGCATGCGCGGCCGGTGAATTATTATCTGCGCTATGAGGCGGGCTTCACGCCGCGCGTGCGCGAGATCGCGATCCTCACCACAGCGCGCGAATGCGACAGCCAGTTCGAATGGGCGGCGCATGAGCCCGAAGCGTTGAAAGAGGGCATCGCGCCGGCGTTGATCGATGTGATCCGCAACCGGGCGCCGCTGACGGGCGTCGATCCCGCCGATGCAACGGTCATCGCGCTCGGCCGCGAGATGTTCAGTGCGCGCAAGGTCGGCTCGGCAACCTACGCTGCGGCGCTGAAGCAATTCGGCCGTCGCGCGTTGGTCGATCTCGTTGCGCTGATGGCGAATTACGCTGGCACTGCAGCGATCCTCACGGCTTTCGACATGCAGCTCGACCCTGGCACCAAGCCGGGTCTTCCATCGCTGCGCTAGGCCACCGCGCGCTAAAGAAGACATTTCTACCGGACGTTGTGCTAGACTGCACCCTGATCGCCATCAAAACACATAAAGGCGGTCGTAAGGGAGGGTCAGGCTATGAAGCTTAGGACCATTACGCTTGCGGCGGCGGTTGCTGCTTTCGTTGCCGGCAACGCGAGCGGCGCGAGCGCCGATCCATGGAAGATTCGTGTCGGCTGGGTGACGACACCCACGCATGCGCAGCCGATCATCGACGAGTTGTACAATCGCCATCCCGATATTTTCCCGAGTTACGGCAAGAGCTACGTCGTCGAGAGCATGCATTTCAAGGGCACGCCGCCGCAGATCACGGCGCTCGCCACCAACGATCTCGATATCGCGGCTTTGGGGCCCGAGGCTCTCGCGCTCGCGGTCGACAACGCGCATCTCGACGTGCGGATGATCGCCGATGTGTTCCAGGACGGCGCGCCGGGCTATGCGACCATCACCTATGTCGTGCGCAAGGACAGCCCGATCCAGAAGGTCGAGGATCTGCGCGGCAAGGTCATCGCCACCAATGCCATCGGCTCCTTCGGCGATTCCGCGATGCGTATCGTCCTGCGCTCCCATGGCTTGGAGGACAAGGACTTCACGACGGTCGAGGCGAACTTCAACACCATGCCGGCGATGCTCGATGAGAAAAAAGTCGATCTCATCAATCTGCTGCCGCAATTCCGGCATCTGATGACCAAGGAGGGCAAGTATCGCAAGCTCTTCACGGCGTATGATGGCGAAGGCCACATCCAGGCCGTGCTCTGGGCGATGCGTGCCGAGGTGCTCGCGGCGCATCGCGCGGCGGTGGTCGATTTCCTCGCCGATCACATCCGCGCCATACGCTGGCTGCTCGAGCCGTCGCATCACGACGAAGCGGTGGCGATCTGCGCCGCGGTCACCAAGGCGAAGCCCGAGACATTGGCTTACGTCTTCACCAAGGAAGACTCCTATCGCTCGCCCGATGGCAAGCCCAGCGTCGAAGGAACGCAGCGGGCGCTCGATGCCGAGCTGAAATACAAGCTCATCAAGCAGACGCTGAAAGTGTCGCCGAAATACGTCGATCTCGGCCCAGTCGAGGAAGCGGCCAAGCGCGTTAACGGGGGTTCGTAAAGCATGACGTTACCCGGCGAGGAGCCGATCGCACCGACGCGGCTCCTCTCGATTCCGATGAGCGACGGCGTGAAAATCGCCGCCGCTCTCTTTCTGCCGCCGGGCAAAGAGCGTTTCCCGACGCTCCTTGCCGCGTCGCCCTATCGCTTCGACAACGACATGGTGCCGGCGATACCGATGTTCCTGTGGCGCGAGACCGGCCCGATCGGGTGGTATCTCGAACAGGGATATGCCTATGTGCATATGGATGTGCGCGGTACCGGCCGCTCGGGCGGCGAGTATCGCTATCAATGCAAGCGCGAGCAGCGCGATCTCTACGAGGTCGTCGAATGGATCGCGGCGCAGCGCTGGTCGAACGGCAAGATCGGCGGCATCGGCCAGAGCTATTTCGCCCGCTCGCAATGGTTCATGGCGACGCAGAACCCGCCGCATCTCGGCTGTATCGCGCCCTATGACGGGCATATCGATACCTATCGCGATTCCGCGTACACCGGCGGCATCCCGGGCAATTATCCGACGAGCTGGTGGGATCAGGTGCGGACGCTCAACCGCTATCCCAATGACGGCAAGCAGCGCTTCGTCGAGTACGACTATCCCGCTCAGGTGAAGCGCCACCCGACCTATGATGCGTTTTGGCGCGAACGCGCCGCGGCCGAGAAGCTCGCCAAGATCAAGGCGCCGGTATTCTCGATCGGCGTGTGGAGCAAGGTCGATCTCCATCTCAACGGCAATATCGTCGGCTACCAACGCAGCGGTGGTCCGAAGAAGTTGCTGGTCTTCGGCTCTTCCGATCTTTACGCAGCGGTCGCCAATTACTCGAGCATCGCGTTCCACGAGAAATATCTGCTGCCGTTTTACGATTGCTATCTGAAGGGCCAGCGCACCTCCTATCTCGACGAGCCGGAAGTACGTTATTTCGTGACCGGCGCCGAGCGCTTCGACGGCGCGCCGTCCTGGCCACCGCAGAATTCGCGCTATGTGCCGTATTATCTTGGGGCCGGTCCGACGAGCAGCGTCACCTCGCTCAATGATGGCGCGCTCTCGACGAAGGCGTCCGACGCGCAGGGAGGCACGACGGTCTTCGACTATCCGAATGCCGGCTGGCGGATCGGGGTTGTCGGCTTCGGCAAGGATGGACGGCCCGATCCGGTGCGGCGCGTGCTGACCTTCACGACGCCGCCGCTCGAGCGCGATGTCGAGATCGCCGGTCCGATCGAACTGATCCTGCATGCGGCCTCGAGCCGGAACGATACCGACTTCTTCGTGAAGCTGTCCGAGCAGATGCCGCAGGAAGAATCCGAACGTCAAGCGGATGTTCAGCCGCGCTCGCGCATCGTCACCAAAGGCTGGCTACGCGCCTCGATGCGCGCGATCGACAAGAAACTGTCGCGACCGCACGCACCGCATTACAGCCACACCAAGCCGCAGATGCTGACGCCGAACCGGGTCTATGAATTCACCGTCGCGGTGATGCCGACGGCCTATCGTTTCAAGACCGGCAGCCGCATCCGGCTCGAGCTGGCGAACGGCGATTCAAGCGTGACGGAAGGCGTGTTCTCGCATTTCTACACGCCGGACAAAGTCGGGCGCGACACCATCCACCACGATGCGCGCCATCCCTCACGGCTGCTGTTGCCGGTGATGGACGGATGAGAGAGGGCGCCGGCCGGGCGGGACGGATGGGGGAAGCGAACCGCCCAGCCTTGATGCCCTAGCAATTATTTAGGCATCAGCACCTTATCGACAACCAGGATGACGCCGTTGCTCTGATAGACATCGGCAATCGTCACCTTCGCGGTGTTGCCCTTTGCGTCGGTGATCCAGAGGTTCTTGCCGCTGCCGGTGACCGTCAGCGTGTCGCCTTCGACGGTCTTGAGCGATGTGCGGCCGCCGCCGTGCATGATCTGCTGGTCGAGCGTCTTGGTATCGAGACGGCCGGGCACGACGTGATAGGTCAGCACCTTGTCGAGCGTCGCCTTGTTCTCGGGCTTGAGCAATGTATCGACCGTGCCCGGTGGCAGCGCGGCGAAAGCGGCGTTCGTCGGGGCGAAGACGGTAAACGGCCCGGCGCCCTCGAGCGTGTCGACGAGGCCGCCGGCTTTCACCGCCGCGACCAGCGTAGTGTGGTCTTTGGAATTGATCGCATTCTGAATGATGTTCTTGTTCGCAAACATCGGCGCACCGCCGACCATCGGATTGTCTGCGGCGAAGGCGGAACCGGCGATGGCGAAACCGATCAGCGCGGTGGTGCCCAAAGCTTTGAGGTCGATCATGATGGCTCTGCTCCCTAGCGACCTGCCGCGGGCATCGGCCTGCCCGTTGCCAGCGCGGCTGTCATCTCGTCTACGGACCGATTTCTTCGCCGGATGCAGCGCGCATCCAAAAAAGCATCCGAAAAGTGATTGGGCGCGTAATCGTTGATAGAGCCCGGTAGACACGCGACGCATTCCGCGCCACGGTACTGCGCGGGGATGGGCTTAAGGCCCAGGGATATGAGCGACGTCCAGGCAATCGGGCTGGCTTCGACCGCGACGCTGATCGAAGCCGTTGCGCGCGGCAGCCGTCCGGCGCTGAAGCGGCTATACGAGCTCGAATCGCGCCGCCTCTACGGCATTGCATTGCGCATCGTGCGCCGGCCAGAGGTTGCCGCGGACGTGCTGCAAGAAGCCTTCATCCAGATCTGGCAGAACGCGCAGAGTTATTCGCCCGAGCGCGGCGCCGGTGGCGCCTGGCTCACCGGTATCGTGCGCTTCCGCGCGCTCGATGCAGTGAGGAAGCACGGTCGTGAGGTGCCGTCAGACGATCCGAGGCTCGGCGATGAAGCGCAGGAACCCGACGTCGTCGAACGTCTCGCCACCCAGGCCGAGGCCGACGCGTTGAGGCGCTGCCTCGGTCTGCTCGACGATCAGCAGCGGCGTTGCGTCACGCTGGCTTTCGTCGACGGATTTTCCCATGCGGAGATCGCGGAGCGTCTCGCGGCGCCGCTGGGCAGCGTCAAGAGTTGGGTGCGGCGCGGATTGCTCGCGCTGCGGAGCTGTCTTGAATCATGATTCCCGAAGACCACGAAGAGCTGAACGCTTTGGCCGGCGAATATGTCTTGGGTGTGCTCGAGCCCGCTCAGCAGCGCGAGGTCCAGGCCGCGCTCGCGAGCAATGCCACGCTGCGCGACGCCGTCGCGTTTTGGGAGGAGCAATTGCATCCACTGTCTTCGCTCGCGGCACCGGTGGACCCGCCTGCCGATCTCTGGAACAAGATCGAAGCGCGGCTCGATCAGACGCCGCAAGCCGGCGTGACGCGCTGGTGGAACCAGCCGGCGCCGTGGCGCTGGGCGACCGGCGGCTTTGCGGCGGTGGCCGCGGCGCTACTGCTCTATATCGCGCTCGGCGGTTCGCCCGCGGCGCCGAACTACGTCGTGATGTTGCATTCGCCGCAGCAGCAGGATCAGACGAGTTTTGTCGCGACGGTCGGGCGCGACGGTCTTACCATCCGCACGGTTGCCGCGGCGCGCCCGCCCGCCGGCCGTGCTTACGAACTCTGGGCGATCGCACCCGGTGCGAGCACGCCGCAAGCGATCGGCGTTATTCCGGAAAACGGCGTGCTGCGCGTTGCCTCGCTGCCGCCGGATGTGCGGCTCGGCGCGACCTTGGCGATCAGCGTCGAGCCGCCCGGCGGCTCGCCCGATCAGCACAAGCCGAGCGGCCCGGTGGTCTTCGTCGGCGCGGTTGAGTCTCTGTAGCTAGTCTAGTCATTGCCCGCCGCCTGCTGCGCCGTGGGCAGCCGCTCGCCTCGCGGCGGCAGCGAGGGCGAGAGCTGCTCCAACAGCCGGCCACGTGCAACGATCTGCGCATCGATGGTGCTTGTGGTGGCCATGATTTCCTCCCTCGGCACCGGCTTACGGCGCCGTATCCTCGGAGGAAAAGGCTATCGTTCAAATCACGTCATTGCGAGCGTAGCGAAGCAATCCAGGGAATGGTAAGAGCTTGGATTGCTTCGTCGCCTTTCAGGCTCCTCGCAATGACGATGGCATTTAAGCAGCGCTCAGCATCGCCGCGATCTCGTCGACCGTTTTCACTTCGGCGAAGACGCGCTGCATGGTCTTGAGCTCGGCCTCATGCGTGTCGCGATGCACTTCGGCGACCGCGTCGCCGGCGAGGATCATGCGGTAATTGTGCTCGACGCCGCCGCGCACCGTGGTCGAGACGCAGACGCAGGTGGTGACGCCGCAAACGACGCAGGTCGTCACGCCGAGATTGCGCAGGATCGTGTCGAGCGGCGTGTTCGAGAAGCCGCCGAAGCCTTTCTTGACGACGAGATGCTCGCCGTCTTTCGGCTTCAGCTCGTCGATGATCTGCGCGCCCCAGGTACCTTCGGTGATGAAGGTGCGATTGCTCGAGAGCGAGCCGCGCGTCGCGCGCCAATAGGGGAATTGCGCGTCCGAATAGTCGGGCTTCAGGACATGTGCGATATGGACGACCGGCCGCCCGGCCTTGCGAAAAGCGGCGGCGAGCTTTGCCGCTGGACCGACGGTGCCCATGAGGAAGGGCAGGTCGATCTTCGCTTCGGGATTCTCGCGCGCGCGATGCGCGAAGCCGCCTTCGGGATGAACGAAGTCGTTCTGCATATCGACGATGATCAGCGCCGAGGTTTTGATATCCGGGCCGGCGGGCAGGGGCATGTCTCTCTCCTTCAGGCTCCGATGATCTTTACGCAAGCTGCGAGTTGACCGGCAAGCTTGTCGCGCTCGCCGAAAAGCTCGTCCGACGGCCGATTGGCGATCCGGCAGACGAGCGCGCGGTCGACCAAATCGAGATCGATGCCCGGCTGCGGCTGCGCGTGCAGGAACGCGACCGCGTCGTCATTCGACGCCATGCGCCCGACATGCCAGCTATAGAGGAAGCGCGCGGTGTAGAGCAGGGCACGGATGTAAGTCCTGCGCGTCACATCGTCGAGCGCGGTCAGCACAGTGACGCGCGCGATTTGCTCGCGCCAGGAATCGAGCGGCTGGCCGCGCAGATAGGCGCGCACGTCGTCGAGGCTCGGCCGTGGCGGCGCGGTGCGCTCGCGCTCGATGAGCGGCTGCGCATGATCGAGATAGTCGAGCCGGTCGAGCGTCGGGAAGCGGCCGATATTGAAGCCGCGATCGGTCCAGAACAGCGACAGCTTGGGCGCCAGATCGGGTGAGAATTTCCGCGCATGCTGGCGCATTGCTTCGATCTCGATGGGCGTCACGCCGTTGGTCGAGATCAGCCCGACATCGATATCGCTGTAGCGTGTGCTGAAGCCGCCATGGGCGAGGCTGCCGATGAGATAAAAGCCGAGGAGCCGCTCGCCGAGCTGCTCCTGCCAATAATCGGCGATCCCGCGCGCGAAGCCGCGCGCGTGCTCGACCGCCGCCGTGTCGCTCAATGTTCGGCCTCGATCTTGGCGAGCTCGGCCTTGAACGCCTCGAGCACTTTGGCGCCGTCGGGCGTGGCCTTGACCCAATTATCGTTGAGCGGCTCTAGCTTCTTCTGCCATGCCGCGGTCTGCTCCGGCGTCAGCTCGACGATAGTGCGCTTGTCGCCACGCGCGATGGTGGTGTCCTTGCCCACCTTACGCTCGCCATCCCACCACGCGCCGAAGGCACGGCTTTGAGCTTCGCCCGAATGCTTGTCGAGTACCTTCTGCGCTTCGGGTGACAGCGAATCCCATACCGCTTTGGTCATGAACATCATCGCCGTCGATGTACCGAGCCGCGTGTCGACATGATAGCTCGTTACCTCGGCGAGCTTGAACGGGTCGAAGGAGGTCCAGGCGACGGTGGCGCCATCGGCGGTGCCGCGCTGAATCGCCTCATACATCTCGCTGAGCTGGATCGAGAGCGGCGCGCCGCCGAGAAGCGTGATCGCTTCGGCATTCACCTTCGAGGCGACCACCAGCTTCGCGCCGCCCAGATTGTCGAGCGATTTCAGCGGATGCGACATATGGATGCCCGAAGGCGTCAGCGCGATGATCATCAGCGGGTGGAGATCGGCGAATTCGTTGCCCAACACACCGGCTTTGTAGAGCCGCCACAGCGCTTGCGAGCCGTCGGCCGCGCTTTTCGCCATGAAGGGTAGGGTCGCGACATCGGCACGCTGGAACTTGCCGGCGACCGTGCTCAGCAAGCCCCAGGAGATCTGCACGACGCCGGTTGTCACCCGGTCATAATAATTTGCAACGCTGGCGATGGCGGTGCCATCGCGCACATCGATCTGGATAACGCCTTTGCCGTCTTGGTTGATTGCTTCGGTCCAGGGATGGAGGAATTGAATATTGAGACGTGTCGCCGGCGCGTTGGTCGTTGCGAACATCAGCGCGCGTTCTTCGGCGTGTGCGGCGCCTGCGGCCAGCAAAGCGGCCAACAGGGCACTCAATCGCAGCAGCGATCCCATAAATATCTCCTCCCTCGCGCGCGGGTTGCCGCGTCGCGTCGTATTATTCTAGCGGCCGGCGTCGCCGAAGCGCTATTGGTGCCGCGCTCGTGGGCAGGAGGTTAGTGACGCGAGAGGCCGGTCGTGTCCGGTAGAGAGATGATTGCCGCCTCGATCAGGCTGGCGGTCTTTTCACGATGTTGGCTCAGCGCCTCGCTTCGGGCATAGCGCAACAGCCGATCGAGAGCGAGGTAAGGCGCAAGCGGTTCCTGGCCGGGCTCTGCACCCTCGGCGGCATCGAAATCATCTTCAGTATTCAAGCTCATTATCTTCCCCACCACCCCCGAGTGACACGATTATGCGCCGAAGCTTCATCCGTCTGGGTCATTCAAATTCTATATCAGGTCATTCTAATCAGCAATAAGCGTCCGCGCACCACTTTGGTGCGATTGTCCATAAGGAGTTCGCAATTCGTGTGAGCACCCATGTTGCCGCTCTCGCGCGGCGAGCCCACCGCATCGAGACAACACGGAAACATAGTAAATACGCGGTCTCTTAAGGGGCCGGCTATTCAGCTTCGCGCTTGAACGGCGAGAGGCCTTCTTCGAGCGCTTCCATCTCGCTCTCGATCGCGCGCCGCTCACGCTTGCAAAAATCAGCGACGGCGCGCTCGAAGCCCGGGTCGCGAATCCAATGGGCGCTGTAGATCGGCGAGGGAAGATAGCCGCGCTGGATCTTGTGCTGGCCTTGGGCGCCGGCCTCGACGCGCTTCAGCCCACGCTTAATCGCGAAATCGAGCGCGCGGTAGTAACACACCTCGAAATGCAGGAAGGGGTAGTCGCCATTGCAGCCCCAATTGCGACCAAACAGCGTGTCGCTGCCGACGAGGTTGAGCGCGCCGCCGATCCAGCGCTCGCCTTTGCGCGCCATGATCAGCACGACCTTATCTGCCATGCGCTGGTGCAACAGCGTGAAGAACTCGCGCGTCAGATAGGCTGAGCCCCATTTACGATCGGAAGTCGACATATAGAAGCGGAAGAACACGTCCCAATGGGCGGGCTTCAAAGTGTCGCCGGTAAGAGTCTCGATCTCGATCCCGCCATCGAGCGAGTCACGGCGCTCGCGCCTGATCTGCTTGCGCTTGCGCGAATTGAGTGCCTCGAGGAAGTCGTCGAAGCTTTTATAGCCGTCATTCTCCCAATGAAATTGGCGGCCGATGCGCTGCACGAAGCCGGCTTTGCCGAGAAGCTGCCATTCGGCTTCCGGCATGAAATTGACATGCAGCGAGGAAACTTTGCGTGCCTTGGCGATCTCGATCATTGCCGCGATCAGCGTGTCGCGAATCTCGGGATCGGCCGCCGGATGCAGCAGCAGTCGCGGCCCGGTCGCCGGCGTGAACGGCACGGCGGCGAGCAGCTTCGGGTAATAGCGACCACCGGCGCGCTCATAGCCCGAGGCCCAGCCGTGATCGAAGATGTATTCGCCATAGGAATGGCTCTTGAGATACATCGGCGCCGCAGCGAGAATGCGCTTCGCATCGTCCTCGATGATCACATGCTGCGGCAGCCAACCGGTCTCGCGCGTCGCCGAGCCCGATTCCTCGAGCGCCTGCAGGAAGGTATGGCTGACGAAAGGATTGTCGGCGCCGGCGCAGTCATCCCAGGCAGCGGACGGAATGGTGGAGAGATCGTCGACGATCCGGACCGTCAGCCGCTCGCCGCCATCGGCCATCTAGCGCACCTCGAGCACCACATCGACCTCGACCGCGGCGCCGCCGGGCAGCGAGCCGACGCCGACCGCCGTACGCGCGTGCCGCCCGGCATCGCCGAACACGGCGACCATCAGATCGGAGGCGCCGTTCACCACTTGCGGCTGATCGACGAAATCCGGCGCCGCGTTGACGAAGCCGCCGACTCGCACCACGCGCACGACACGGTCGAGATCGCCGTCGAGCGCGCGCTTGGCTTGTGCCAGGAGATTGAGGCCGCAGAGCTTGGCCGCCTCCTTGCCTTGCTCGATCGAGATCTCGGCGCCGAGCTTACCGACGAAACGGCGCTCGCCATTCCATTGGCAGATCTGGCCGGAGAGAAAGAGGAGATTGCCGCTGCGCACGGCCGGAACGTAATTGGCCATTGGCGAGGCTGGATTGGGCAATTCGAGCTTCAGCTCGGCGAGTCGCTGGTCGATCTTTCCAACCATGGCTTTCTCCGATGAAAACGGGCTATGGCATCATAGAGAGATGCCGCGCAGAATGTCACTCGTCCCAGCTTTTCAACGGTACCGGTCTCGATGTTGACGCGTCTGCTTTCGATCGCCTTTGTCTCCGTCGTCCTCGCTCTTCCGGCGCATGCTGCGGCGCTGCTCGATGCGCCAATCTCGTTCAGCGCGACGCGCACGGTGACGATCGACGGCAAGCCCTATACCGGCTTGATGTTCCACGAGCCCGGCCGCGAGCGCGACGAGCAGAAGCTGGGCGCGATGGAGATGGCCTTCATCCTCGACAGCCAATCGAGCCAGGGCTTCCTCGTCGTGCCGAGCGTCAAGACCTATGTCACCTTTCCCTTCCCACCAATGCTATCGGCGCTGGTCGATGCCGAGATGGAAAAGCAGAGACCGCTGGGTGAGGAGACGGTCGATCACATTCCCACGATAAAATATCGGGTCGAGAAGACCACCTCCGACGGGTCGCATGGCGAAGGCTTTGTCTGGGTGAGCAAGCGCGGCGTGCTGATGCGGCTCGACGGGGTCGTAACCTCGCCCTCGGGGCACAAGACCAAGATCGCGATGAAGCTCGCCGATTTCAAAGAAGGCCCGCAAAGGCCCGAGCTTTTCGCGCCGCCGGCCAATATGAACGAGCTGCCCTTCCAGGCGCTCGCGCCGCTCCTCAACGGCATCATCATCAAATAAAAAAACCGGCCATCCGCGAACGGATAGCCGGCTAGTCAACTGCGCGTGGCCCCTCGCCGTAGGCGAGGGTCATTCGGGTTTAGGCGCGCCCGGCGGGCATCATCCCCGGCCTCACGATTAAAATCTTTGTCACGAAGCCGGAGGGTTACGAGGCCGGGTTGGGCGCGACCGCAGCCTCGCTATGCGTCGCATGGCGCAAGTT
>DATMZZ010000182.1:0-5987 GCA_035573175.1 Allostellaceae bacterium | reverse complement strand
CTCGGCGTGCGCGTCGGCGCGCTGTTGCTGCTCTGCTATCTCGGCCTATTGCTGCTGATCGTGCCGGCACTCGCCGCTTGGCGCGAGCGCCGTCCGAGTGCGGTCGTCGCGCCCTGGTTCGTCGAGGCGGCCACCGTGCTGGCGCCGGTCTTCGTCATTTCCTATGCGATCATGCTGGTCTTCTGGCCCTGGGCGCAGGTTGATCCACTCTGGCGTCCGGTCGCTGACATAATCCAATTCGACCACCACGACTTTCCCTACAAGACGCTCTTCGCCGGCATCTACTACCCGGCGCCGCAATTGCCGCGCATCTATCTGCCGACCTTCTTCCTCGTACAGCTGCCGGAGCTGTTCGTCGCGCTGCTGGGTGTTGGCCTGGTCTGGGGCACACTGCGCTGGCTGAGGGATCGCGTCGCGCTCGAGAAAGTGTTGCCGATCGGCTTGGTGGTTTTCGCGGCGGTGTTCCCGATCGCGTTCGCCATGGTGACGCACGCGATTCTGTTCGACGGGCTGCGGCATTTCCTCTTTGTCGAGCCGCCGCTCGCTTGCTGCGCCGGCCTCGCTTTCGAGGCGGTCCTGAGACGCGCCGCCCACTGGCCGCGCGCGCTCGCGGCCGGCGCGGCCGCGTCGCTCGCGCTCTATCTTGGCTATCACGTGTCGCTGATGGTGGCGCTGCATCCGGACGAATATGTCTACTACAACGCCTTTGTCGGCGGCGTCCGGGGCGCGGTCGGCGATTACAAGCTCGATTACTGGGCGAATTCCTATCACGAGGCGGCCGACGATCTTGTCGCTTGGCTGAAGAAGCGCGATGGCGCGCGCTTTGCCCACACGATTTATCACGTGGCGGATTGCGGGCCGGCCGGGTCGGTGAGGCCCTATCTGCCGCCCAATCTGCACTACGAGGAAAATCGCGACCGAGCCGATTTCTTTATCGCCTTCACCCAGGACAATTGCGACCACTTGATGAAAGGCCAGGAGGTCGCCGAGGTCGACCGCCTCGGCGCGCGGCTGTCGGTGGTTCTGGCGGTGGGCCATGCCCGGCTCGCGACGAAGAGCGGAGGCCCGAAGCCGAATTAGGCGTCAATAACCAGGGGCCGGCCTGCGGCAACCGCGTGGCTTTACGCCCTGCACCCCCTCGGCTAAACCCTTTGCGGCCCGGGCTTTTCTGCCTCGCCTGACTTGGCCCGGTTGGGGGAAAGAACCATCTTAGCGTCATGCTGACCAACGATATCCGCGCCGCCTTCCTCGACTATTTCGCGAAGAACGGCCACGAGGTGGTGCCGTCCTCGCCGCTCGTGCCGCGCAACGATCCCACCCTGCTGTTCACCAATGCGGGGATGGTGCAGTTCAAGAACGTCTTCACCGGTGCCGAGAAGCGCGCCTATAGCCGCGCGACGACGGCGCAAAAATGCGTCCGCGCCGGCGGCAAGCATAACGACCTCGAGAATGTCGGCTACACCGCCCGACACCACACCTTCTTCGAGATGCTCGGCAATTTTTCTTTCGGCGACTACTTCAAGGATCGCGCGATCGAGCTCGCCTGGAATCTCATCACCAAGGAATACGGCGTCCCCAAGGACAAGCTGACCGTCACCGTCTATGCCGATGACGAGGATGCCGCCCGCTATTGGAAGAAGATCGCCGGCCTCGGCGACGACCGCATCATCCGCATCGCGACTTCTGACAATTTCTGGGCGATGGGCGAGACCGGTCCCTGCGGCCCGTGCTCCGAGATTTTTTACGATCACGGCGACAAGATCCCGGGCGGCCCGCCGGGCAGCGCGGATGCCGATGGCGACCGCTTCGTCGAGATCTGGAATCTTGTCTTCATGCAATACGAGCAGGTGACGCCGAACGAACGCCGCGACCTGCCGCGCCCCTCGATCGATACCGGCATGGGGATCGAGCGCATCGCCGCGGTGATGCAGGGCAAGCACGATAATTACGACACCGACACGCTGCGCTCCCTGGTGCTCGCCTCGGCCGAAGCCAGCAAAGTCTCAGCCGACGGTCCGCAGGCCGTGTCGCATCGCGTCATCGCCGATCATCTGCGCGCGTCATCTTTCCTCATCGCCGATGGCGTGCTGCCCTCGAAGGAAGGCCGTGGCTATGTGCTGCGCCGGATCATGCGCCGCGCGATGCGCCATGCGCATATCCTCGGCTGCGCCGAGCCGCTGATGTGGCGGCTCGTGCCGGCGCTCATCCGGCAGATGGGCACCGCCTATCCCGAGCTCGGCCGCGCCGAAGCGCTCATCACCGAGACGCTGAAGCTCGAGGAGACCAACTTCAAGCAGACGCTCGAGCGCGGCTTGAAGCTTCTCGACGAGGAAGACGCGAAGCTGAAAACCGGCGAAGCTTTCTCGGGCGAGGTCGCTTTCAAGCTCTACGACACCTACGGCTTCCCGCTCGATCTGACGCAGGACGTGCTCCGCACGCGCGAGCGCCAGGTCGCGGTCGACGCCTTCAATGCGGCGATGGAGCGGCAGCGCGAAGAGGCGCGCAAGAGCTGGGTCGGTTCGGGCGAAGCGGCCACAGAGCGCCTTTGGTTAGAACTCCGCGAGAAGCTCGGCGGCACCGAATTCCTCGGCTACGAGACCCACGTCGCCGAGGGCCAGATCGTGGCGCTCGTGGTCGATGGCAAGGAAGTCGAGACCGCGATGACCGGCGCCGAAGCGGCGATTGTCACCAACCAGACGCCGTTCTATGGCGAATCCGGCGGCCAGCAAGGCGATACCGGCGCGTTGTTCAGCACCGGCGGCGGCCAGTTCGCGGTGCGCGATACGCAAAAGCATGCCGGCGATCTCCTCGTTCATATCGGCACGGTGACGGGCGGCGCGTTCAAACGCGGCGATGTTGTCGAGCTCAGGATCGATGACGAGCGCCGCACGCGGCTGCGCGCCAATCACTCGGTCACGCATCTGCTGCATCAGGCGCTGCGCCGCCGTCTCGGCGAGCATGTGACGCAAAAGGGCTCGCTCGTCGCGCCTGATCGGCTGCGCTTCGATTTCTCGCAGCCGCGCGCACTGACCGACGAGGATGTGCACGCGATCGAAGGCGAGGTGAACAAGCGCATCCGCGAGAATGCCGAGGTCACGACGCGTCTCATGACGCCGGACCAGGCGATCGAGCAGGGCGCGATGGCGCTCTTCGGTGAGAAATACGGCGACGAGGTCCGCGTGGTTTCTATGGGTGAAGATCACGACGATGATCTTCACACGCACGCATTCTCGGTCGAACTCTGCGGCGGCACGCATGTGCGGCGCACCGGCGATATCGGCTTCTTCAAGATTATCGGCGAGGGCGCGGTTGCCTCGGGCGTCCGCCGCATCGAAGCGGTGACCGGTCCGGCGGCCGAGGAATATGTCGATCGCGAAGAAGGCCTGCTGCAGGAAGCGGCGAATACCTTGCGCACATCGACCGCCGAATTGCCGGCCCGGCTCGCGGCGCTGCTCGAAGACCGCAAGAAGCTCGAGCGCGAGCTCAGCGACGCGCGCCGCGCGGCAGCGACGACCGGCGGCGCCAAGGCCGATGCCGCGAAGGAGATCGCCGGCATCAAATTCGCCGGCCGCGCGCTCGATGGCGTGCCGGCGAAGGAGCTGAAGAGCCTCGCCGACGATCTGAAGAAAGAGGTCGGCTCCGGCATCGTCGCGCTCGTCGCCAGCGCCGAGGGCAAAGCCTCGATCGTCGTCGGCGTGACCGAGGATCTGGCGAAGCGCTTCAGCGCCGTCGAGCTCGTGCGCGCCGGCGCGGAAGCCGTCGGCGGCAAGGGCGGCGGCGGTCGCCCCGACATGGCCCAAGCCGGCGGCCCCGACGGCACCCGCATCAACGACGCCCTCGCCGCGATCGAGAAGGCTGTGGCGGAGAAGGCGGCGAACTAACCGTCAGCAGTCGGCAACCATCGCTCACTCTTTCAACGTCATGCCCGGCCTTGTGCCGGGCATCCACGTCTTTGAGTGAGTCCCTATCTCTCATCGTCATTGCGAGCGTAGCGAAGCAATCCAGTGTGTCCGTCGACTGGATTGCTTCGTCGCTGCGCTCCTCGCAATGACGATGCGGGTAAAACAAAACCCCCGGTCGATGACCGGGGGTTCTCTTCAGGCTGAAAGCTGACAGCCGATGGCTGATCGCCTCCTACTTCATCGCTTTCTTCAAGCCGGCTGCCCGGAGGGCGGCTTCACCCAGACGCCGCGTCAGAGAGTGGCGAGCGCAGCGTTCAGCGTCGCGCTTGGCCGCATCGCCGCCGATGTCTTCGCCTGATCGGGCAGATAATAACCGCCGGTATCCACCGGCTTACCCTGCGCGGCGATCAGCTCGGCATCGATCTTGGCCTCGCTGGCCGCCAGCTTGTCCGCCAGCGGTTTGAAGCGGGCTGCCATTGCTGAGCTGTTGTCCCGTCCGGCCAGCGCCTGCGCCCAATAGAGCGCCAGGTAGAAATGGCTGCCACGATTATCCAACTCGCCAACCTTGCGCGCCGGCGAACGGTTGTACTCGAGGATCTTGCCGTTGGCCTCATCGAGCGTCTCGGCCAGAGTCTTCACGTCCTCATTGCCCGTTACCTGCGCCAGATGTTCCAGCGAAGCGCCGAGCGCCAGGAACTCGCCCAGCGAATCCCAGCGCAGATAGTCTTCGTGCCGAAACTGCTCGACATGCTTGGGCGCCGAGCCGCCGGCCCCAGTCTCGAACAACCCGCCGCCTTGCAGCAACGGAACGATCGACAGCATCTTGGCCGACGTGCCCAGCTCCATGATCGGGAAAAGATCGGTCAAGTAGTCGCGCAGCACGTTGCCTGTGACGGAGATAGTGTCGAGCCCCTTGCGGATGCGCTCGACCGACAACTTCGTCGCCTCGACCGGCGCCAGGATGTGGATGTCGAGACCCGACGTGTCCTCGTCCTTCAGGTACTTCTCGACCTTGGCGATCAATTGCGCATCGTGCCCGCGTTTGGCGTCGAGCCAGAACACGGCCGGGGTGTTGGTCAGGCGCGCGCGGCGCACCCCAAGCTTGACCCAGTCGCGGATCGCCGAGTCCTTGACCTGGCACATGCGGAAGATGTCGCCGGTCTCGACCTTCTGCTGCATCAGAACCGTGCCGTCATCGGCGACCACGCGCATCGTTCCGTCGGTGGCGACCCGGAAGGTCTTGTCGTGCGAGCCGTACTCCTCGGCCTGCTGCGCCATCAGTCCAACGTTCGGCACCGAGCCCATCGTCTTCGGATCGTAGGCGCCATGCGCCTTGCAGTCGTCGATGACGGCCTGGAACAGCGTCGAATAGCAACGATCGGGTATCGCGGCGATCACGTCGTGCAGCTTGCCGTCGGGGCCCCACATCTTGCCGCCTTCGCGGATCATCGCCGGCATCGAGGCGTCGATGATCACGTCGCTCGGCACGTGGAGATTGGTGATGCCCTTGTCGGAATTGACCATGGCGAGGCCCGGCTGCTTCGCATAGACAGCCTGGATATCGGCCTTGATCGCGGCCTTTTCAGGCTCGGACAAGGTCTCGATCTTGGCCAGCATCTCGCCGACGCCCGTGTCGGGATCGACGCCGAGCTTCGTCAGCGTGGCGCCATGCTTCTCGAACACGTCGGCGAAGAAAACCGAAATGCAATAACCGAAGATGATGGGATCGGAGATCTTCATCATCGTGGTCTTGCAGTGCAGCGAGAACAGGATGCCGTCCTTCTTCGCGGTGGCGATCGCCGTGGCGAAGAATTCGCGCAACGCCTTCCGGTTCATCACCGAGCAGTCGATGATCTCGCCGGTCTGCAGCGAAATCTTCGGCTTCAGCACTGTTACCTTGCCATCGCTGCCGGCCAGCTCGATACGGACATTGGTCGGCGCCGCGATGGTCGTCGCGACCTCCGACCCATAGAAATCGTTGCCCGTCATATGCGCGACGCGGGTTTTCGAGTCCTTGGACCAGGCGCCCATCTTGTGTGGATTGTTGCGCGCGTATTGCTTCACGGCGCCGGCGGCACGACGGTC
>DATMZZ010000181.1:0-3052 GCA_035573175.1 Allostellaceae bacterium | reverse complement strand
CGACAAGATCCGCGAGCGCTTCGGGTGGGGAGCGGTCGGATACGGCTCGGTCGCATTAGGACTCGCGCGTTCCGTTCCGGACGATTTCCGGGCGCTCGCCGAACATGATCTGAATGTCTGAAGCCGCCAATCAAGTGACTTCTCGCGCCGCCGCGGCGGGAGTAGCATCGCCGGTACGATACAAGGCAGAGGGAGGTCGCGATGGCAACCGCGAGGACGAACCCGCCTTTCCGTGCCGAGCATGTCGGCAGCCTGCCGCGCCCTGAGCGGCTGCTCCAGGCGCGTGAGGCGTTCCGCGCCGGCAAGCTCGCGAAGGCGGAACTCACCCAGATCGAGGACGAATGCATCCGCGAGGTGGTCGCGCTGCAGGAACGCGTCGGCATCGGCGCCATCACCGACGGTGAGTTCCGCAAAACCGGCTGGCGCGAATTCCTCTTCGAGAAATGCGACGGCTTCGCCAAGGAGCCGGGTGAGCCGGCCTTCGAATTCACCACCTTTGAAGGCGCGAAATGGGGCGCGCAAGGCGAGCCCAAATGCATCGCGCCGCTGAAGCGCCGCGAGCCGCTTTCGGCAGACGATTTCGCGACGCTGAAGACGATGACCGCGCGGCCGATCAAAGCCAATCTGCCGACGCCGTCGATCGCGCATTTCAGGGGCGACGCCACCTTCGATCGCGCGGTCTATCCCGACCGCCAGGCTTTCTTCGCCGCGCTGACCGCGATCATGCGCGAGGAGATCGCCGATCTCGCGCGCCGCGGCTGCACCTATCTGCAGATGGACGAGGTGCCGATCGCGGTGCTGTGCGATCCGAAGAACCAGCAGCGCGTGCGCGAGCGCGGCGAGAATCCCAACGGGCTGATCGACACCTATATCGACGCGATCAACGATTCGATCAAGGAGCGGCCCGCGGGCATGACCGTTGCCGTCCATATGTGCCGCGGCAATGTCGGCCACGGCATGGCAGACGGCGGCTACGAGCCAGTCGCCGACCGCATGTTCAATCTGCTCGAGGTCGACGGCTTCTTCCTCGAATACGACACGCCGCGCGCCGGCGACTTCGCGCCGCTGCGCTTCCTGCCGAAGGGAAAGGTCGCGGTGCTCGGTCTCGTCAGCACGAAATTGCCCGAGGTCGAATCCGCCGACGCGTTGAAGCGGCGCATTACCGATGCGGCGCGACACGCGCCGCTCGAGCAGCTCGCACTGTCGCCGCAATGCGGCTTCTCGAGCGTTGCGCGCGCCGGGCGGCTTGCGCCTGACCTGGTGGAGCGTAAGCTCGCGCGCATCGTCGAGGTCGCGGCGGATATGTGGAGTGCGTGACTCTGGGGAACTGTGGCCTGCATAGCCGAGCCTGCAGCGCGCTTATTTCAGCGCTTTGAGACCGAAGGTTCCGACCGGCCGGCTGAACCCTTTCAACGACAGCTCGCCGATCGGCTCGGTCACAGCCAGCGTCTCGATTGCGGTGCGGATCGTGCCATCAAGCAGAATCTGCCCGTCCCGCGCTTCGGCGCAAAGTCGCGTCGCCAGATTCACGACCGTGCCAATGGCGGCATAATCGTATCTCTGACCAATGCCAATCTGACCGAGCGTCGCGTCGCCGAGCGCCATGCCGATGGCGAAGCCCAGATCATGGTCGCGGGCGCGCCATTCGGCCGCAAGCACCGAGATGCTGTCGCGCATTTCGAGACTCATCCGCACCGCGCGCTCGCAAGGATCGGCGCAGGGAAGGGGATCGTTGAACCACACCACAAGCCCGTCGCCGGTGAAGCGCTCCAGTGTGGCTTCGAACTGGTCGATCAGGCGGCCAAGCGCGGCTTGATATTCGCCGAGAACGCCCATCACGTCTTCGGGCTTTGCAGCTTCGGAAAAGGCCGTGAAACCGCGTAGATCGCAGACGACCACCGCGATTTCGCGGCGATGGCTTTGCAGGACGCGCTCGTTGTCCTGCGACACGATCATTTCGGCGACCTGAGGGGCTAAGAAGCGCTTGAGGCGGCCGATCCGCTCGATTTCGGCGACCTGTGTTCTGACGCGCTCCTCGAGCACGCGATTCCATTTCGCGAGATCCGCCGCCTGGATCACGGTGCGATCGTGCAATTCCTTGAGGCGCAGCATCGATTTGACCCGCGCGACCAGCGCGAGCTGATCGACAGGCTTCGTCAGATATTCGTCGGCGCCTGCGTCGAGCCCGGCCGCCACGTCTTTGCTGTCCGTGCGCGCGGTGATCAGGATGATCGCGATGAATGGCAGCTCCGGATCTGCCCTTAATCGCCGGCAAACATCGATGCCGTCGAGCTTTGGCATCATGACGTCGAGAAGAATGAGGTCCGGCTGGTTCTGTCGAACCGAGGCAAGGGCCATCTCGCCGTCCGCCGCCTCCAACAGATCGAAGCCATGAATGGCAAGCCGCGTCCGAATGATGTCGCGGTTGGTCTCGTTATCGTCGACAATCAGTATGCGCGGTGGAGCATGCATGGGATTCGCTAAGGGACGTATTGCCTGATCTTCGCCAACAGCTGACGCGGGCTGAAGGGCTTTGTCACGTAATCGTCGCAGCCAGCAAGCCGCGCTTTTTCCTCATCGCCGCTCAGCGCGTAAGAGGTTACGACGATGATCGGAATGGCTTTGAGCAAAGGATTGGCCTTGATGCGCCGTGTCGCCTCGTAGCCGTCGACGATGGGCAATTGAATATCCATCAGAATGAGGTCCGGGCGGCTCGCTTCAGCGGCGGCGATAGCTTCCGCGCCGTTCTCCGCCTCGATCATGTCGAACCCGCCGCTCGCCAGGAGATCGCGCAGGATCTGACGATTGTCTTCGTGATCCTCAACCACGAGAATTCGTTTTCTCATGCATGCTCCAGCGGTACGTCCGCGTTCACAGGAATGCTGACGAAGAATGTCGACCCTTGTCCGAGTTCCGATTCGACCCAAATACGCCCGCCATGCAGCTCGACAATGTGCTTGGCGATCGCAAGGCCGAGGCCCGTGCCGCTCTTTCCCTTGGTGGCGGAATTATCCGCCTGATGAAATTCCTCGAAGATTCTTTCCTGTTCGTC
>DATMZZ010000180.1:0-4273 GCA_035573175.1 Allostellaceae bacterium | reverse complement strand
GACGCTCGATGCCGATGGCCAGAACGATCCGGCCGATATCAGGAAGCTGTGGGAGCTGGCGCGCAGCGCGCCGAACGCCGAGCGGCTGTTGCTCGCCGGCTATCGCCAGAAGCGGCGCGACACGGCGATCAAGCGCGTCTCGTCGCGCATTGCCAATGCGGTGCGCGGCGGCATGCTGAAGGATCGCACGCCCGATACCGGCTGTGGCTTGAAGCTGCTGCGCCGCGATCTTTATCTCGCCCTGCCCTTCTTCGATCACAACCATCGCTTTCTGCCGGCGCTGGTGCTGCGCGAGGGTGGTAGCGTGCAATCAGTCGCGGTCAATCACCGCCCACGCGAGCGCGGCAAATCGAATTACGGCACGCTCGACCGGCTCTTCGTCGGCATCGTCGATCTCTTCGGCGTGATGTGGCTGCAGCATCGCGCGAAAGTGCCGGCGCTCCTCGCCGAGGAACAAACGGGCGAGACTGTGCCGCTGCGCAACAGCGGAACACACGCATGAGCGTGTCGGCCGAGCGCGCGCCGCTATCGCGCCTCCGCATCGCCGGCCGGCTCTTGGTTCTGGCGCTGCTGTTCGCGGGCATCGTCGCGGTATGGCTCAACCGCGCCGCGCTCGAGCCGAACGCGATCCGCGCTGCGATCGAAGCACATCCGGCGATCGCGCCGCTGCTTTTTCTCCTGCTGCACATCGTCGCCAGCCTGCTCTTTGTGCCGCGCACCCTCATGGGCCTCGTCGCAGGCGGCGTGTTCGATTTCTGGTGGGGCCTTGTCTGGGCGGCAACCGGCAGCGTGCTTGGTGCGATCGCCGGCTTCCTCATCGCGCGCTACGTCAATTCCGGCATGATCGATCTCGAAAGCCTGCCGAAGCTCGGCCCGGTATTGCAGCGTGCGGAAGCGGGCGGCTGGCGCGCCGTGACGATGCTGCGTCTCATTCCGGTGATCCCGCACAGTTTCTCGAATTACGCGCTCGGCCTGACACGACTATCGCTCGGCGGCTATGCGCTCGGCTCGCTCTTGGGACAATTGCCGATGACCATCGCCTATGTAAGCTTTGGCGCCGCCGGCGGCCGCGCGGTGGCGGGAAGCCACGATTGGCTCTTACCGGCGATCGTCGGCGCGGTCGCGCTTGCCGCGTCTATTCTGCTGCCGCGCTGGCAGAAAGCGCGCTGAGCGCCTCGTACGATTCTTTGATTTTGCCGTCGGCGGCAAGCGCCGCCGGCGCGGGTCCTCCCGTCGCCCAATCCAGCAACTCGACAAGGTGCAGCACCGGATAGCCGCCACCGAGCGCGATCTGGGTGATGCAGCCGATGTTGCCGGTGGCGACCGCATCGGGCGTCGTGCTCGCGATATTCTTCTGCTTGCGCGCACGCAACGCCGCGGACAATTCGGGCTGTAGCATGTTGTAAGTGCCGGCCGAACCACAGCAGATATGTGCTTCCGGAATTTCGAGCACGGCGAAGCCGGCCGCGACCAGCAGCGCCTTCGGCGGTGCCAGAACACGCTGGCCATGCTGCAGCGAACAGGCAGGGTGATAGGCGATGCGCAGTCTCGGCACCGCCACCGGCTTGAGCTCGAGCCCCGCGACACATTCCGACACATCGCGCGCCAGCGCCGAGATTCGCGCCGCTTTCGCGGCATAGGCCGGCTCGTCGCGAAAGATGTAGCCATATTCCTTGATGGTCGCGCCGCAGCCCGAGACATTGCTGACGATCGCATCGAGGCCGCGCGCTTCGATTTCATGCGTCAGCGCATCGATCGCCGAGCGCATCAGTCCGCGCGAATCCCGGCCCATGTGATGGGTGAGCGAGCCGCAACAGGCCTGACCCTCAACGATCACCACCTCGCAGCCATGCCGCGTCAGCAAGCGGATCGTCGCCTCATCGATACGCGGCGCCAGCACCTGTTGCGCGCAAACCCGGAACAGCGCGACGCGATGCTTGCGTATCCCCTCCGCCGGAAACACCTGCGAGCGCAGCATCGGCGATGGCGATGGCGGCAAATTCGGCGCCAGCGCCAGCATCGCACGGAGCCGCGCCGGCAGCATGCCGCGCAGCGGCTTGGCGAGCGCCGCGCCGGCGAGCGCGAGGCGGAAGAGTGCGGGACGCGGCAGTACCGTGGCGATGAACGCCCGCACCATGCGATCTATCAGCGGCCGGTGGAAACGCTCTTCGATGCGATGCCGCGCCTGATCGACGAGATGGCCGTAATGCACGCCCGACGGGCAGGTCGTCATGCAGGCATAGCAGGAGAGACAACGATCGATGTGCTGCACCACGCGCTCGCTCGGCACGCGGTCGTTCTCCAGCATGTCCTTGATGAGGTAGATGCGGCCGCGCGGCCCATCGAGCTCGTCGCCGAGTTCCAAATAGGTCGGGCAGGTGGCGTTGCAGAAGCCGCAATGCACGCAGGTGCGCAAGATCTTGTTCGCTTCCTGCGTATCGGCATCGGCGAGCTGGGCGAGCGAGAAATTCGTCTGCATCGCTCAGAGCTCGGGATACATGCGGCCGCGATTGAAGAGCCGCTTCGGATCGAAGCTCTCTTTGATGCGCGCCGAGAGCGCCGCGACCTCGCGCACCTGCGGCTGAAAGACCGGAACGGCGGCCCTTAGCGCATCGCTGGCACGGATCAGCGTCGCATGACCGCTGCCGATCGCGCCGCGGATGATCGCGGCACCGGCATCTTGCCCCGGTGGCACGGCGAGCCAGACGAGCCCGCCGCCCCAATCGAGGAAGTAATGGAGATCGAGCTTCTTCGCGAGCGCGGCAATCACTGCCGGCGCCGCGCTCGGCGCGATCGAGACACGCCAGAGCGCGCGATCGGGTAGAGAAGCAAGTGGCGCACCATCGCGAATCTCGCGCCAGAGTTTGAGCGATGCGTCATCGCTCAGGATATCGGCATCACCGAAGCTCGCGAGCTCGCGGCGGAGCGCAGTCGCGCGCGCTTCGACCGACGGCAGCGGCCCTTCGACACGCACTACGGTCAGGGCTTTGCCACCAGCCGCAATCTCGGCCGGGAGATGCGCCGCCGCCATCAGCTCATGCGCCGAGTTCAGCGCTTGCGTCATCGCGGCGAGCGCCTTTGCGACATCGAGGCCGGATAGCACCACCGTGCGCGTCGCCTCGGGCCGCGGCAGCACCTTGACGCTGATCTCTGTCAATGCTGCGAGTGTGCCGTAAGAGCCGGCCATCAGCTTCGAGAGATCATAGCCGGTAACGTTCTTCACCACGCGGCCGCCGGCCTTGAACGCCTCGCCGCACCCGCTCACCGCGTGGAAGCCGAGGAAATGATCGCGCGCCGCGCCTTGGCGAATACGGCGCGGCCCGGCGAGATTGCAGGCGATCACACCGCCCAATGTCGGTGCCTTGTCGTTCGTGCCAAGCAGCGCGCGCCAATCGCCCGGCTCGAAAGCGAGCATCTGACGCGCGCCGTCGAGCGCCGCTTCGATCTCGCTGAGCGGCGTCGCCGCGCCCGCGGTCAGCACGAGCTCTGCCGGCTCATAATCGCGAATACCCGCGAACGCGCCGAGATCGAGGACATGCGGCATCTGCAGCGGCCGCCCCAAACCGCGCTTGCTGCCGCCGGCGATCAGCTCGAACGGCTCTTCGCTAGCGAGCGCTTGTTGGACGATGTCGATGAGTTCGGCTTCGTCCGACGGGCGAAAGTGCGTCACGCGCGCCTCTCCCGCGTCGTACCCCCCACCCTCACCCTCCCCCTCAAGGGGGGAGGGAATAGAGCAGCTACCCTTTCTTCCCCCTCCTCCTCGAAGGGGGAGGGCTGGGGTGGGGGTGAATGACGCAACATTTTAGTCTTCGCTAAAGCCGCTCGATGTCCGGATGCGGCAGCGCGCCATGATGGACATGGAGATGGCCGAGCTCGGCGCAGCGATGCAGCTCCGGGAACGCCTTGCCGGGATTGAGCAGCCCGTTCGGGTCGAAGGCGCATTTGACGCGAAGCTGCTGGTTGAGATCGCTTTCGCCGAACATCGTCGGCATGAGATCGCGCTTCTCGACGCCGATGCCGTGCTCGCCCGACAGAACACCGCCGACCTCGACGCAATAGCGCATGATGTCGTTGCCGCAGGCTTCGGCGGCTTCGATCTGGCCCGGCTGCGTGGCGTCGTAAAGAATCAGTGGGTGAAGATTGCCGTCGCCGGCGTGGAAGACATTGGCGACGCGAAGCCCGTATTTCGTCGCGATCTCGGTCATGCGTGTCAGCACGTCGGGCAGGCGCTTGCGCGGAATCGTCGGATCGACGCAGTAGTAATCGGGCGAGA
>DATMZZ010000179.1:0-5592 GCA_035573175.1 Allostellaceae bacterium | reverse complement strand
CTGATCTTCGGGAAGACGAAATATTGGCGCAGGCCGAATTTCTCCAGCGCCCGGAAAGCAAGATCGGGATCGTTCTTCGAGGCGATCGAATTGATGATGCCGCGGCGATCCAGCTCGCGGACCGCGTCGGCCGCCTCTTGGCAAAGCGTCACACCCTCGACCCCGTCCTCGACGAGCGTGCCCCGCCACAAGGTATTGTCGAGATCCCACACGACGCATTTCAGCTTCGGCACTTCTTTCGCCTTGCCCGCCGCAGCCGGCTTGGCGGGCGCGGGCTTTTCGGATGTCGCGGCGAGCGCGCGCGAGAGGCGCGCGAAATCGACGATGCCGAACACGATCGGCGGGGCGCCGGTCTCGAGCGGCTCGATCTGGATGGTAATCGGCTTGGTGAGATCGACCAGCCTGGCGATCTCGGCCACCGGAATGAGAAGACGGTTGTAGCCTGGGGCCAGCGGCGCGGCCGCTTGGAAGAGTCCGCTGGTTTCCTTGGCGCTGGTCATGATCGACACGGTGAAGGGCCAACTCCGGCTGCCATCGTGCCACGCCTCGAGGAGGAAGACATCGGTAGGCAGCAAGGTTTCGCCCCGCGCGACGAGCTGGACCTTGAGATCGTTCAGGCGCCAGGCGAGCTTATCGCGCACCGCCGCCGGCAGCCCTTTGGCGAGGACCCGATCGGCGAGCGTATTGGCCGCTTCCAGCGTCGTGACAGGGCGATGGCCCTGCAGCGCGATCCGGCCCTGGCCTTCCAGCTTCCCCCAGCGACGGAAAGCAATCCGCGTGAGGTTCATGGAATCGTCATTCGGCGCGATGGCGCGCTCGATCCCGTTCTCGAAACGGCGGCAATGGTGATCGAGACGCGGCGTGTAATAGCTGCAGGTGCTGTAGCAGGCGGGAAACGCACATTCGGTGCAGTGCTCGCCCCAGGGAATGATGCTTCGCGCGATGACGGCTTCGCGCGTTTCCTTGAAGCGTCGCGCTACCTCGTCCGGCAACGCAACGATGGCTGTGGCAACGCCATCCCCGGTTTGCCTCATGCTCCGTCTCCGCCTCAATTTTGCCGCGGAGCTATAAACGGCTGAAAAGGGATGCGGTTGCATCCGGTTTGCGGTGCATCAACGGCCGCCGGGCGGGACTCGCTTTCCGCTTTTTCGCCGCTTTCCGGGCGGCTTTCCGCCGCCGCTTTAGTGCCGGATGCCGCGCCCTTTGGGCAGCATGTAGCCGATCGCCAGGCTCGCGACCGCGAGCACGACAAGGATGACAAAAACGATATGCAGCGCGTGGCTGAATTCGTGCATCAGCGGCGCGAGCGTCTCGGCCGGCAGGGTCGCGCGCTGCTCCGGCGTCAGGATGCGCGTCAGCAGATCGCCCTCGCCCTGGAGATAGCGCGAGAGGCCGAGGTTGAGGATGCCGCCGAAAGCCGCGGCGCCGATCGCCTGGCCGAAAATGCGCGAGAAGATGAACGCGCCGGTTGCGATGCCGCGCGTGCTCCAATCCGATTCTGCCTGGATCGCGACCATGTAGGTGTTGTTGCTGAAGCCGAGGCCGAGCCCGATCATCAAGCCGCTCGCCATGGCCCAGCCCGGGCCGCTGCCCGCGGCGAGCAAGGTCATCATCACCGTGCCGACGATGTAAAAGACGCCGCCGATCGTCGCGGTGACGCGATAGGACGAGCGCAGCATGATCTGCCCCGCTGCCACGGCGCCGATCGGGCTGGTCGCCGACATCGACATGATGGCGAGGCCGGCGGTCATCGCGCTTTGTCCCATCACGCCTTGGATGTAAACGGGGAGAAAGGCGGTGACGCCCATGATGGTGGCGCCGAGCGTGAAAGAAACGAGATTGCCGCTGGTCGACATGCGGTCGCGCCAGAGGCTCATCGGCCAGATCGGCTCGGAGACGCTGCGCTCGTAAAAGCCGAAGCTGACGAGAATGATCACGGCGAGCGCCAGCAGCAGCGCGAACCACAGCACCGGCAGCACGGCCGACTGCGCCAGCGCGTAGAGCAGGACAAAACTACCCGCGGCGAGCAGCAGCGCACCGCCGATATCCATCCGGGCGGATCGCCGCGCGAACCGTTCTTTGAAGACGAGGATCAGGATCGCGCCGGCGATCAGGCCGAGCGGCACGTTGATCCAGAACACCATCTGCCAGATCGTGTGCGCAACGAGGAAGGCGCCGACGACAGGGCCAAGCAGCGCCGCGCCGATGAAGACGGCCGAGACGTAGCCCTGCATGCGCGCGCGAGCAGCGCCGTGATAGATGTCGCCGATCAGGGTGCGGCTGACCGGCGAGATGGCTCCCGCGCCGAGACCCTGGATGGCGCGGAAGGCGATCAGCGATGGCATGTTCCAGGCGAAGCCGCAAAGGATCGAGGAGGCGATGAACAACCCGATGCCGAAAAGCAGAAGCGGCTTGCGGCCATAAAGATCGGAGAGCCGGCCATAGATCGGCGTCGTCACCGCCTGTGTCAGCAGGTAGACGGTGAAGACCCAGGAGAGCAGCTGGAAGCCGCCGATCTCGCCGACGATGGTCGGCATCGCCGTCGCGACGATCGTGCTCTCGATCTGCGTGATAAAGGCAGAAGCAAGCGCGGCGATGAAGATGAGGACGCGGCGCTCGGGCGCGATCGTCGGCGCAGCCATCGCCGGCGCGGCGCTGATCCCGTCCCTCGTCGTCTCCGCCGCCATGCTTATCCTTCTTCTCACCAAAACACGACACATCAAAACACGCTTCCCCCGCGAAAGCGGGGGCCCAGGGCCACGGACTCGTTGTTCCTGGGTCCCCGCTTTCGCGGGGACGGCGAGAATTTTTAGCGCGCGGGGGTGTGCTGTCACACCCCCGCCTTTCGCATAGGTGCCTCCGCCCGCACGGTCAGCTCTCTGCGGAATAAGACCTTGCGGCAATCGCCCGCAACTTCAGCAGCCCCGCCAGCAGATCGAATGTCGGCGTCGGCACATTCAGCAGCCGCGCAAGCTCGAGCGGCGCGCCGAACATCGCATCGAACTCGATCGGCCGGCGAAGGTCCAGATCGAGCGCGATCGAGGTCTTGCGCTGCTGGCCGCGGGCCTGGCCCGCGAGCCGGTCCATATTGAACCCGGTCGCGCAGCCGGCCGCTGCCGCGAGCGCGACGACCTCATCGACCAGGCTGCGAACCGCCGCCTGGCACAGCGCCTCATCCGCCGCTTCGCGCAGCGACTGGTCTGTGAGGCAGGCGAACAACCCGCCGGTGATATTCACCTGCAGCTTCGCCCAGACATCGCGGCGGATATTCGCGCTCGCCTCGACGATGAAATCATCGGCACGCAGCGCAGCCGCGAGCACATCGATGCTCGCCGATTTGCGATTGTCGGGATGGCCGAGGATCAGCCGCGTCTGCGGCGCCTCCACATGCACCACGCCCGGCGCGACCGCATCGCAGCCGCCATAGATCACGCCGCCGATGGCGCGCGCGACGCCGACGGTCTTGAGCAGCGCATCATAGGCATCGAGGCGCGACAGCCGCTTGCCCTCGAGCGGCCCGCCGATGCCATGCAGATACCACCACGGAATGCCATTCATCACGAAAGCGACGCTCGTCTCAGGCCCAATCAGCGCCTTCAGCCCCGCGACGATCGACGACAGCGCCGGCGCCTTCACCGCGACGACGACCGCATCCTGCACACCCAACGTCTTCGGATCATCGGTCGCTTGCACCCGCCCCGCGATCTCGCCGCGCGGCGTCTTCACCTTGATCCCGTTCGCTTGCAGCGCCGCCAGATTGGCCCCGCGCGCGACAGCAGAGACCGCCGCATCGCCTTTTGCCGCGAGCCGGCCGAGAAGATGCCCGCCGATCGCGCCGGCGCCATAGACACAGACTTTCATGAGAACGCACTACCGAAAGCGACAGCGCGGGTCAAACATACCTTCCGCCAACTTCAAATTTCCCTCTCCGCCCTTGAGGGCGGAGAGGGCAGGGTGAGGTGGGTGAAGTTCAGATGAGATCGCGCCGTTGCGGCACACCTCACCCTCCCATCACGTCGTGATGGGCCCCTCCCTCTCCCCGCAAGCGCGGAGAGGGAAAAAGAAGTCACGCATCCACCTTCAGCCGATACCCCACGCCGCTCTCGGTGAGGATCAGCGCCGGGCGCTCGGGGTCGGCTTCGATCTTGTGGCGGAGCTGGCGGATATAGATGCGCAGATATTGCACATCGGTCGCCGCGCCCCAGACCTCGCGCATGATATGCGTATGGGTCAGCACCTTGCCCGCATGCATGACGAGCAGCCGCAGCAGATCGTATTCCTTGGGCGAGAGCTTCACCTCCTGCCCTTTCACCGTGACGTGGCGCCGCACGAGATCGACGGCGAGATCGCCGCTCTTGAAGATCGGCTCGGCGCCTGCCTGCTGCAGCCGGTGGCGCAACGCGGCGCGGACGCGCGCATTGAGCTCGTCCATGCCGACGGGCTTAGCCACGTAATCGTCGGCGCCGAGATCGAGCGCCTCGACCTTGCCGCGCTCGTCGCTGCGGATCGAGAGCACGATGATCGGCACGAGCCCCCCATTGGCCGAGCCAAGGCCGCGCACGCGCTTGATCACCTCGCGCCCATCGATATCGGGGAGGCCGAGATCGAGGAGCACGAGATCGGGCTTCACCTTATTAATTTGCGCCCAGCCCGCCTCGCCGGTCGCCGCTTCCTCGACCTCATAGCCTTCGGCGCTGAGGCTGGTCTTGAGCAGGCGGCGGATGGCCGGCTCGTCATCGACGACGAGGATGCGCACGGGATGCGTGGTCATGCGGCCTCCGCGCGCTGCGGTGGGACGGGTAGCTCGATGATGAAATCGCCGCCGCTGCGACCGGCGCGATTGCGCGCGCGGATCGTGCCGCCCATCGCGGAAACGAAGCCACGGCAGATGGCGAGGCCGAGCCCGGTCCCCGGCCGCTTGCGGTCGGCTTCCGCCACGCGGTGGAATTTATCGAAGATGCGCTCGATCTGGTCTTGCGGGATGCCGCTGCCTTCATCGAGCACATGCAGCTCGACCGTGTTGTCGCGGCGGCGCGCGCGGATCTCGACCGTCGTTTGCGGCGGCGCGTATTTGGCCGCGTTGTCGAGGAGGTTGAACAGCACCTGCTCAAACAGCACGAAATCGAGGCGCAGCATCGGCAGATCGCCAGCGAGATCGACCTTCACGCGGTGATTGGCCAGCACCTTGCCGGCGCGCTGCAAGGCGGTGCCGACGATCTCGCCGAGATCGATCATTTCCTGCTTGGGCGCGATGGCGCCGGATTCGAGCTTGGTCATATCGAGGAGATTGCCGACGAAGCGGTTGAGACGCTCGGCCTCGTCGAGGATGGTCGAGAGCAACGCCTCGCGCTGCTCTCAACTATAGCGCTCGCCGACGCTTTTGAGGCTCGACGCCGCGCCGATGATCGAGGCGAGCGGCGTGCCGAGATCGTGCGAGATCGAGGTGAGCAGCGCCGAGCGCAGCCGCTCGCTCTCGGCCTGCAGCTTGGTGCGATCGAGATCGCTTTGCAGATGGATGCGCTCGATGCCCAGCGCGGCGAGATCCATCAGCGCATCGAGCAGACGGCGACTATCGGGCGAGAGCATCACCCC
>DATMZZ010000178.1:0-2876 GCA_035573175.1 Allostellaceae bacterium | reverse complement strand
GCTCGTCGCCGAACAGCGACAGCCGCCAGGCGCGGTCCTCGTAGTGAGCGGGGAACAACTCGATCGTGTCGCCGCGCACGCGGAAGCTGCCGCGCACGAAATTCGTGTCGTTGCGGCGGTATTGCAGCTCGACCAGGCGCTTCAGCAGATCGGTGCGGTTCACACTGGTGCCGGCTTCGAGCAGCAGGGTCATCTCGGAATAGGTCTCGACCGAGCCGATGCCGTAGATGCACGACACCGAGGCGACGATGATCGTGTCGCGGCGTTCTAGGATCGCCCGCGTCGCCGAATGGCGCATGCGGTCGATCTGCTCGTTAATGGACGACTCTTTCTCGATGTAGGTATCGGTCCGCGGCACATAGGCCTCGGGCTGGTAGTAGTCGTAATAGGAGACGAAATACTCGACCGCGTTATCGGGGAAGAAGCTCTTCATCTCGCCATAGAGCTGCGCGGCGAGGGTCTTGTTCGGCGCCAGGATCAGCGCCGGGCGCTGCGTCCGCTCGATGACATGCGCCATGGTGAAGGTCTTGCCCGAGCCGGTGACGCCCAGCAGCACCCGATCGGCCTCGCCGTCCTGGACGCTCTCGACAAGCGCAGCGATCGCCTGCGGCTGGTCGCCGGCGGGCTGGAATTCCGAGTGAATGGCGAAGCGCTTCCCCTGGTCGGCCAGCGGGCGCTCGGCAGTAAGGATCGGCATGGGAAGCTAAGATAAGACGCGCGCCGGGGTGTTTCCAGCGGCTGCCTGATGGCTTCCTCGCTCTCTCCTTATTCGTCTTCCCCGCGAAAGCGGGGATCCAGGGTAACCGCACGTCGCTTAGCCTGGATTCCCGCTTACGCGGGAATGACGAGGGAAATTATTGCGGCGATAACTCTCACCGCGAGCTCAGGGCGGTTTCGGCTCGATTGACCCTTCCGCTCGTACCATGGTTCAATCACCGTGAGCACTGAAAGGGGTCTCCATGAGCGAAGCGACCACTCTCAAGCGTCCAACCCAAGGCATGAAGCTTGCGATCTCGACCGCCAAGGAGGCGCGGTATGTGCCCGGGCGGCGTGCGTTCTTCCAATATCGCGATCTCGGTCTCACCGAGGCGACCGGCGGCAAGATGCGCGCCCAGGTGACCTCGGCGAAATCGGCGATGGATCGCGAGACCGGCTGGCACTACCACACCTGCGACATGCAGTTCGTCTATGTCCTGAAGGGTTGGGTCGATCTCGAATTCGCCGGCGGCAAGAAAGCGCGCTTCGGCGCCGGCGATAGCGTGATGATCCCGGGCGGGACGCCGCATCAGGAGATCGCCACCTCCGACGATCTCGAACTCATCGAGCTGTCGGTTCCCGCCGAGATGGGCACCGAGCCCTGCGATCCGGCGTAAGCGGCTCGTAGGACCGCGAATTTCGTCATCCCCGCGAAAGCGAGGATCCTGAGCAGCGGCGCGTTCTTGGTTCATTGGATTCCCGCTTTCGCGGGAATGACGACATTAAAGATATAGTGCGAAAGCCGCTTAAATAGCGGTGCCCGAATCGCCGTCCGTGTTGCGCCGCAGTAGGGCAATCGCTAATCTGCGGCCTCTCCCAAACCTTGAGAAATTGCGGGTTCCCATGGGCTTTATCGCTGACCGATTGCTGCGGATCAAACCATCGCCGACCATCGCGATGGCCAACAAGGCGCTCATGCTCAAGGCCGAGGGGAAGGACGTCATCGGCCTCGCCGCCGGCGAGCCCGATTTCGACACGCCGCAGAACATCAAGGACGCGGCCAAGCGCGCGATCGATCGCGGCGACACGAAATACACCGTCGTCGACGGCACGATGGATCTGAAGAAGGCGATCGCCGCCAAGTTCCGGCGCGAGAACCAGCTCGACTATCAGCCGAACCAGATTTCGGTCGGCACCGGCGGCAAGCAGGTGCTCTATAACGCCCTCACCGTCAGTGTGAATCCGGGCGACGAGGTGATCGTGCCGGCGCCCTATTGGGTGTCGTATCCGGACATCGTGAACCTCTGCGAAGGCACGCCGGTCGCGGTGACCTGCCCCGAGAACAACGGCTTCAAGCTGCGGCCCGAGGATCTCGACGCGGCGATCACGCCGAAGACGAAATGGCTGATCCTCAACTCGCCGTCGAACCCGACCGGCGCGGCCTACACGGCCGACGAGCTGCGCGCGCTCGCCGACGTGCTGCTGAAGCATCCGCATGTCTGGGTGCTGACCGACGACATGTATGAGCATCTCGTCTATGACGATTTCAAATTCGCGACCATCGCGCAGGTCGAGCCGAAGCTCTATCCGCGCACGCTGACCCTGAACGGCATGTCGAAGGCTTATTGCATGACCGGCTGGCGCTTGGGCTATGCCGCGGGCCCGGTCGAGCTCATCAAGGCGATGGGCGCGCTGCAATCGCAATCGACGACCAATCCGTCCTCGATCAGCCAGGCCGCCGGCGTCGAGGCGCTGAACGGGCCGCAGGATTTCATTCCGAAGAACAACGCCGTCTTCAAGACGCGGCGCGATCTCGTCGTCGGCATGCTCAACCAGGCGGCGGGCGTTCATTGCCCGGTGCCGGAAGGCGCGTTCTACGTCTATCCGTCTTGCGCCGGCGCGATCGGCAAGAAGACGCCCGACGGCAAGACGATCGACACCGACTCGGCGTTCTGCGAGTACCTGCTCGAATCGGTGGGTGTCGCGGTGGTGCCGGGCACGGCTTTCGGCCTCGCGCCGCATTTCCGCATTTCCTACGCGGCCTCGAACGAGACGCTCAAGGAAGCCTGCACCCGCATCCAAAAGGCCTGCGCCGCGCTTTCGTAAGCGCGCCGCTAAGATAAGGCTTCACCACGGAGCCACGGAGAACACGGAGAAAAATTTCTCTGTGAACTCCGTGT
>DATMZZ010000177.1:0-7832 GCA_035573175.1 Allostellaceae bacterium | reverse complement strand
CCGCGCCGCTGCCGGACATATTTGTCGAGCAGGCTTTCTTCGGCCTCGCCGCGGTATATTTTGGCGAGCTTCTCGCCGAGATTGAAGGCCGCGTGCAGCGCACCGTTGAGGCCGAACGCGCCGAGCGGGTTGTTCACATGCGCCGCATCGCCGACGATGACATAGCGGCCTTGCCGGAATTCCGCGGCGACGCGCTGATGCACGCTGTAGATATTGGTGTGCTCGATGTCCCAAGGGCCCGGCAGGTTGAGGAAATGCTTCAAGCCGCGCGTCGCGAAATCGTGTCCCAGCACCTCCTCATCGGGCAGGGCGGGATTGGGCGGGAACAGGACGCGCCAGAGCCCGGGCGGGCCGTCATGCGGCATCTTGAAGATCGCGCCCCAATCGACCGGATCGGCGACGTAGGCGTTGAGCGTGTAGCCATGCGGCGCGAGGTCCTGGCGGATGCCGATGACGAGGAACCGCTCGGGCCAGGTGAAGCCCTCGAAGGCGACATTCATCAGATGCCGCACCGCGCTGCGCGCGCCGTCGGCGCCGACGAGATAGGAGCCGCGCGCCGTCTCGATGCCGCCGGGGGTCTCGAACCGCGCGGTGACGCCGTCTGCGTCTTGCGTCGCGTCGATGAAGCGATGCGAGAATTCGACCTTGCCGCCCAGCGCCTCGAAGCGCTTTTGCAACAGCGGCGTCAGCTTGAATTGCTCGCAATGGAAGCGGAACGGGTAGGGCGTCTCGTCTTTGAGCAGCGAGAGATCCCATTCGACGATCACGCCTTCCGCGCGGCCACGGATCTGCCAGCGCGGCACCTCGATGCCGATGGCGAGGAAATCCTTAGCGACGCCGATCGTCTCGAGCATCTCGAGGGTCGGCGGATGGATCGAGCCGGCGCGCAGATCGCGCGGCAGCTTCTCTTCGGCTTCGAAGACGCGGCAGGCAACGCCTGCCTGCGCCAGGATGGCGGCAACGGCGAGACCGGCGGGGCCGGCGCCGACGATGATGACTGGATCGCGACTGGGCAAAATACTCCTCGCGGCCGCCGATTCAGCGTCGAGAGCGACCGGCGCGCGAGCCTAAGGACGGAGCGAGGGGTGTCAACCGCCGCGATGTCGCGGCGGCTTGTCCATATCCTGGTCGGGGCTCTTCTTGCCGAGGCCTTCGGGCGGCAGCTCCTCCGTGGGCTCGGTGGTCTCGTCGTCGCGTTTCGGCTCGCCCTGCGGGTCGATCAGCCCGCCGCCGGGCTTTTTGTAGAAATCCTTCTCCTCGTAGCGATCGTCATCCTTCCGATTGCCCCCACTTTGGGGATTGCCCATGCCTTGCCTCCTGACGCTGCCAAGAAGATAGTGCGCCGGCGGCGGCAAGGTTCCCTTCGCCGCGCAAAGGGGTAGCGGCATGGGCAAGGGTCGGCTCGAAGCCTTCACTGA
The DNA here is from genome assembly GCA_035573175.1 of Allostellaceae bacterium. Taxonomy (GTDB): domain Bacteria; phylum Pseudomonadota; class Alphaproteobacteria; order ATCC43930; family CGMCC-115725; genus CAIKMD01. The sequence continues at coordinate 6,414 of DATMZZ010000177.1, read as the reverse complement.
CGGCGTCATCGCCATCATCATCACGATCATGGTGCTCGAGTTGAAGCTGCCGGAGGGCCACGATGTGTCCGGGCTGCTCGCGGCGGCGCCGAGCTTCCTCGTCTATGCGCTCAGCTTCGTCAATGTCGGCATCTACTGGAACAACCATCACCACATGCTGCACGCGACGCGCCAGGTCAACGGCACGGTATTATGGGCCAATCTTTTCCTGTTGTTCTGGCTCTCCTTGGTACCCTTCGTGATCCGCTGGATCGGCGAGGCCGGGATTTCGCCACTGCCGATCGCAGCCTACGGCATCGTCCTGTTGTTGAGCGCTCTCGGCTATACCTGGCTCGAGCGCGCGATCATCATCGTCAATCGCGACAATGGTGTCCTGGCCGCGGCGCTGAGGAGAGGCTGGAAAGAAAGGCTGTCCCTGATCGCCTATATCGCCGGGATATTGCTTGCCTTCATGAGCCCGTGGGTCGGGCTCGCGCTCTATATCAGCGTCGCCATCATGTGGCTCATTCCCGATCGCCGCATCGAGCGGCGCATCAGGATCGATGCGGATTCCGCCGACTGAGCGTGATGCGCCTCACATCGGCGGTTTGACGCCGTTCTTCTCGACCGTAATGTTGGCGGCGCTGTAATTGCCGTTGGCGTCCTTGCTCGCGAACACATCGACCGCGCGGCCGGGCTTGAGGTCGGCGGCGCTCGCCGGCTGGGGCGATGGCGCGACGATCTGGGTCTTCTTGTCGACGATGACCTGCGCGACGCTGCCCTTGTAATTGATCGACAGCAGCGAGCCTTGCGCCGCTTTGGCGACGCCGGCGACATGCGCGTTGGTCATGGTGGCGTTGGGCGTGCTGTCCCAGGGCGATTGCGTCTCGGGAAGATGGAGATTGGCGGGGAAGAAATGCACCTCGACCGCGTGCAGCTTGCCGTCATCGCCGGGCACCGAGGTGGTGCCGACGAAATCGCCGGGATGGATATCGCTGAGCGTCTTCCGGACCAGCGCGCGCACCATGTAATTGGGCGCGAGCGCCACCGTCACATTGCCTTTATCCGGCGTCTTCACCGTGAGCGCTTGGCCGTCGAGCTTGGCAATCGTGCCGCGGACATTGATGCGCTGGACTTGCGCCGCTTGGCCAAAAGCGAAAGGTGCGAGAGCGGATGCCGTCAAAGCCGCGACTAGGGCCGTGGCGATAAAGAGCTTCGAGCGCATCTCATCCTCCTTTTGCTCGCGTAAAGAAAACCGCGAGGCGCTTGCGGCGCCTCGCGGTCATCCTAATCCAACTCTCGCACGGTGTGGCGTGCGATCACATCGGCGGCTTGACGCCGTTTTTCTCGATGGTGATGTTGTTCGCGGTGTAGCTGCCATCCGGCGCCTTGTTCGCGCGCAGGAAGATCGCCTTGCCGGGCTTCACATCGGCCATGGTCGCATCGGCCGGGCCGACGATCACCGTCTTGCTGTCGATGATGACGTCGGTCGGCTGGCCCTTGAGGCTGACGGTCAGCACGTTGCCGCTCTTCGCCTTGGCGACGCCGCTGACTTTGGCGTTGGTCATGACGCTGCCGGGCTTGAAGTCATAGGGCGACTGGCTCTCCGGCACTTGCGGCGGCAGGAAATGCACCTCGACCGCGTGCAGCTTGCCGTCCTTGCCCGGCAGCGAGGTCGAGGCGACATTGTCGCCCGCCTTGATGTCGCTGAGCTTCTTCTTCGCCAGCGCGCGCACGGAGGTGTTGGGCGCCAGCGCGATCTTGACTGTTTGACCCTCGCGCGTCTTCACGGTGAGATTCTGGCCGTCGAGCTTCACGACCTTGCCGCGGACGTTGCTCGGCGGGCCGCTCGGCGCGCCGCCTGCTGGGGCCTGGGCGTAGGCTGGCAGCGCCAGTGCCGTCAGCAGCAGAGCAACCAGAAATGGCTTCGTTCGCATGATGAGACCTCCCGAGTTGTTTTGCGCCGGAAACCTGTGTTTGCGGCGGAATTCCGCGATTCTCTTACCAGATGAGCATGGCCCGTCCGCTCACGTTTCTGTTACCCTCGTGGTCTGATTCCAACATTCGCGAAACGCTTGCTGCGACGGGATGCGAATGTTGGAATCGGACCACGAACTATCCTTAAGTTTCTAGTGGAGCTTTGGATTTGACGTTCGCTTCGGAGCCGGCGGCCAGGTTGGAGCGAATGTCAAATCCGCTCCACCAGCGCGTTGCTTTTGGTCTTTTCCGCCATTAATTACCCGTCATGACCCAGCTCGCCGCCGAAATCGCAAGACGGCGCACTTTCGCGATCATTTCCCACCCCGACGCCGGCAAGACCACCCTGACCGAGAAGCTCCTGCTCTTCGGCGGCGCGATCCAGCTTGCCGGCGAGGTGAAGGCGCGCGGCGATCGCCGCCGAGCGCGTTCCGACTGGATGGATATCGAGAAAGAGCGCGGCATCTCCGTCAGCTCCGCCGTGATGAGCTTCGAGCATGCCGGCTTTGCCTTCAACCTGCTCGACACGCCGGGCCACCAGGATTTCAGCGAGGACACCTATCGCACCCTGACCGCGGTCGACAGCGCGGTGATGGTGTTGGACGCGGCGCGCGGTATCGAGACGCAGACCTTGAAGCTCTTCGAGGTGTGCCGGCTGCGCGACGTGCCGATCATCACCTTCGTCAACAAGATGGATCGCGAAGCGCGCGATCCCTTCGATCTGCTCGACGAGGTCGAGCGGAAGCTTGCCTTGGACGTTGTGCCGGCGAGCTGGCCGATCGGCATGGGCCGCGACTTCCTCGGCACGTACGATCTCTTCCACGACGCGCTGCTGCTCTTCGATCGCAGCGAGCACAACCAGGTGACAGAGCCCGTGCGCTGCTCCGGTCTCGATGATCCGAAGCTCGCCGAGCTGTTGCCCGCGGCGGCGCTCGCGACGTTGCGCGACCAGGTCGATATGGCGCGCGGCCTCACCAAGCCTTTCGATCAAGAAGCTTACCGCCAAGGCCACATGACGCCGGTCTTCTTCGGCTCGGCGCTCAACAATTTCGGTGTGCGCGAATTACTGGGCGGCATCGGCGATCTCGCGCCGAGCCCGCGGCCGCAGCCGGCGCTGCCGCATGCGATCGAGCCGGCGAGCACCAAAGTCACCGGCTTCGTCTTCAAGGTGCAGGCGAATATCGATCCGCAGCATCGCGATCGCGTCGCCTTCCTGCGGCTCTGCTCCGGCAAATTCTCACGCGGCATGAAGCTGAAGCACACGCGCTCGGGCAAGATGATGAGCGTGCAGAACCCGGTGCTCTTCCTCGCGCGCGAGCGGAATTTGGCAGAAGAGGCCTGGCCGGGCGACATTCTCGGCATTCCCAATCACGGCACGCTCAGGATCGGCGACACGCTGACCGAGGGCGAGGAGCTGCGCATCACCGGCATCCCGAGCTTCGCGCCCGAGATCCTGCGCCGGGTGCGGCTCGACGATCCGATGAAATCGAAGCATCTGAAGCGCGCCCTCGAGCAGCTCGCCGAGGAAGGCGTGACTCGCGTCTTCAAGCCGCTCGTCGGCGGCGATTGGATCGTCGGCGTGGTTGGCGCGCTGCAGCTCGACGTGCTCGCCGCCCGCATCAAGACCGAATACGATCTCGGTGTGCGTTTCGAGCAAGGGCAATTCGAGACGGCGCGCTGGTTAAGCGGGTCTGCTGACGAAATAAAGCGCTTCGAGGATTCGCATCGATCGCTGATGGCCGAGGATCATGACGGCGTCAAAGTCTTCATGGCGCGCAACGCCTGGGACCTCGACCGCATGACGAAGGATTGGCCGGCGCTGCGCTTCAACGCGACGCGCGAACAGACCGCCGAAGAAACGGTTTAAGTGATTATGGAAAGTCACTCCTTCGTCATCGCGGGGCCGCCCCTTCGTCAAGCTCAGGAGCGGCCGTGGCGATCCAGAAAAGTAGCAGAAGTGCGTGGGCTCCTGGATTGCCACGTCGGCCTTCGGCCTCCTCGCAATGACGCGTTTTCAACAGCCAGTTAGAGCGAGCAGTTTAGGGGGAGGGGATATGACGATGAAGCGGCTGGCCGCAGGGTTGCTGGGCTTGGCGATGTTGACAGCCGGATCGGCTCAGGCCGAAGAGACGAATCTCATCTTCGCCACCGGCAACCAGACCAACAACGCGGTCGATAACGGATTCCTCCTGCCCTGGGCGGCGCGCATCAACGAGGCGGGCAAGGGCATCGTCCATCTCGATGTCCGCGAAGGGATGAGCATCGTCAACATCTTCAACGCCTATGATCGCGTCCAGGCGAATGTGGTGCAGATCTCCTGGACCCTCTTCAACTACGTCAACGGCAAGATCAAGCTTGCGCCGGTCGCGGCGCTGCCGTTCGTCGACAATGCGACCGACGGCTCGGTGGCGCTGTGGCGGCTCTACAAGACCGGCATGCTCGATACGGATTTCGATCAGATCGTTCCGCTGGTGCTGCATTCCGTATCGCAATCGCAGCTCCACACGGTGAAGCCGCTCAAGGACATCTTCAACTGGGGCGGCACCAAGATCGTGACCCCGACCAAGATCATGGTCGATGCGGCGCAGCTCTTTAATGGCTCGCCGCTCTCGCTGGGTTCGCCGCAGATTTATGAGGCGGTGCAGCGCGGCACGGCGGCGGGCGCGATCCTCGGCTGGACCGGCTTCCCGACCTTCAAGCTCGCCGAGGTGATGTTCTGGCATGTCGACGAGCCGCTCGGCACCTCCGCCGGCATGGTCTTCATGTCGCGCGCCAAATTCAACGCCCTGCCGGAGCCGGTAAAGAAGGTGCTGCTCGACAATTCCGGCGAGGAGCAGAGCCGCCTCTTTGGTGCCTATTGGGATCACCAGAACGATACCGCGCTCGCCGAGGTCAAAGCCTCGCCGAAGCAGACCGTGATCTCGCTCTCGCCCGAGCAGCGCGCGCAATGGCTGAAGAAGCTCGAGCCCGCGACCGAGGCCTGGACCAAGGAGACGCCCAACGGCACCGCCATCGTCGCGCAATACAAAAAGCTTCTCGCCGAAGTCGAGGCGGCGCATAAGCATTGAACCCCGACGGGACGGTCTGATCGTGCTATCGCGGCAAGGAGGGTAAATGCTGCGTCGCTGGCTGCCGCTCTGGACATGGCTCGCACCACTGATCGGCGGGGCGCTGCTCGCGGCGGTCATGGCGGGTGTGCATCACGTGACCCTCACCGTCGGGCTTGGCCTCGCGCTGATCGCTTGCGTGCTCGCCGCGGTCCATCACGCCGAGATCATCGCGCATCGCGTCGGCCAGCCGCTTGGCTCCTTCCTGCTGGCAATCGCGGTTACCGTCATCGAGGTCGCCCTGATCGTCTCACTGATGCTGGCGAAGCCGGAGACCACCACCGCTCTGGCGCGCGACACGGCCTTTGCCGAGATCATGATCATCGTCAACGGCATGGTCGGACTCTGTCTTATCGTCGGCGCGTCCCGCCATCGCGAGCAGGAATTCGGCCTTTATGGCGTCAGCGCCGCGCTCGCGACGCTCGCGACCTTGTCGGTGCTGACCTTGGTGCTGCCCAATGTGACCGGCAAGCCAGGTCCCTATTATTCGCCGGCCCATCTGGCTTTCGTCGGTGTCGTCGCGCTGGTGCTCTATCTCGTGTTCGCTTTCGTGCAGACGGTGCGTCATCCCGAATATTTCATGCCGGTGCTGCCCGATCCGCGCGACGATCGCGAGCATGTCGCGGCGCCGGGCAATCTGGCGACGGCGATCAGCGCCATTCTGCTCCTCGCCTGTCTCGCCATTGTCGTGCTCGGCTCCCATGATCTGGCGCCGGAGATCGAGGCCGGCATCGCCGCGGCCGGCGCCCCACAGGCGGTGTTGGGTGTGATCATCGGCGTGCTCGTCCTATTGCCCGAAAGCCTCGCCGCGCTCAGGGCCGCGCTTGCCGACCGGCTGCAGATCAGCCTCAATCTGACGATCGGCTCTGCGCTCGCATGCATCGGTCTCACCATCCCGACCGTCGCGGCGCTATCGCTGGCCAATGGCTGGCCGTTGGCGCTCGGTCTCGATAATCGCGAGATGATCCTGCTTTTCCTCTCGCTCATCGTTGCCACGCTCTCGCTTGGCACCGGCCGGACGACGGTGCTGCAGGGCGCCGTGCATCTGGTGATCTTCGCGGTCTATCTCTTCACCACCATGGTGCCATGATCCGCCTTTCTGTCCTCGATCAATCGCCGATCCGCCGCGGCGGTACGCCGGCGCAGGCGATCGCGGAGACGATCGAACTGGCGCAGCTTTGCGACCGGCTCGGCTATCACCGCTATTGGGTCGCCGAGCATCATTCCTCGGAAGGGCTCGCCGGTGCCGCGCCCGAAGTCCTTCTCGCGCGATTGGGCAGCGTCACCAAAACCATGCGTCTCGGCAGCGGCGGTGTGATGCTGTCGCATTACAGCGCGCTCAAAGTCGCCG
>DATMZZ010000176.1:0-8622 GCA_035573175.1 Allostellaceae bacterium | reverse complement strand
GTTGGCTGAGTAGTTTCCCTTCCCCGGCGCCCTTCGACAGGCTCAGGAGCCGGGGCGGGGCAGAAGACTGCCCCCGCCTTTTCCCGGTGTATAATGGCGCCATGAACGGCGATCCCGCCGAAGCCCATCTTCTGGTCATCGACGATGATTCGCGGCTGCGCGATCTGCTGCGCCGCTATCTCGTCGAATCCGGCTTTCGCGTCACCACGGCCGGCGATGCCGCGGAGGCGCGTCTCAAGCTGCAAAGCATCGCTTTCGATCTGCTGATCGTCGATGTGATGATGCCGGGCGAAAGCGGCCTCGCGCTGACCGAGAGCCTCAGGCAGACTAGCGACGTGCCGATCCTGCTGCTGACCGCGATGGCCGAGCCGGAGAACCGCATCGACGGGCTGGAGCGCGGCGCCGACGATTATCTCACGAAGCCGTTCGAACCGCGCGAGCTGGTGCTGCGCATCCGCAATATCCTCCAGCGTGTCGCGTCGCCCGCGCCATCGGCGCCGATTGCCGAAGAGCTGCTTCTCGGCAATCTGCGCTTCGATATGAAACGCAACGCGCTCTATCGCGGCGAGGAGCCGGTGCATCTGACCGAGGCGGAGACGGCCTTGCTTGTTGCGCTGGCGCGCAAGCCGGGCGAGGCGGTCTCGCGCGAGGCGCTGTCGCTCGAGGCGCAATGCAGCGGCAATCTCCGCACCGTCGATGTGCAGATGACGCGGCTCCGGCGCAAGATCGAGCGCGATCCGAAATTCCCGCGCTATCTCCAGACCGTGCGTGGAACGGGTTATGTCCTCAAGCCCGATTGATCGCGCACAACAGCGGCTGCCGATCTTTCCGGCCGCGCCGGGCCCAGGGACCGCGGGGACGACCGCGCTCGCCGACAGCCATCGCCGCTGGTTTAAGCGCGCCCTGCCGCGCTCGCTCTGGGGCCGCTCGCTGCTCATCATCGTGCTGCCGATGGTGCTGCTCGAGGTGCTGGCAACCTGGTTCTTCTACGATCGGGTCTGGGACACGGTCGTGCGCCGCCTCTCTTCCGCGGTCGCCGGCGATATCGGCTTCACCCTCAATTCGCTGAGCACCGCCGACGACCGCGCCGAGCGCGATCTGCTGCTCGCGAAATCGGGCGACGTCACCGAGCTGGTCTATGCCTTCCGCGAGGGCGAGAAATTGCCCGCCGGGCTGCAGCGCACCACCGGCGGCAGCACCGAGGAGCAGCTCGCCCAGGCCATGGTCGAGCGCGTCAACCGGCCCTTCGAGATCGACGGCGATTTCGATCCGCGCGATCTCCTCGTTTCGGTCGAGATGCCGAACGGGGTGATGCAGATCGCGGTGCCGAAGAAACGCCTCTCGACGCCGACCTCCTCGCTCTTCGTGTTGTGGATGATGGGCTCGTCGCTGGTGCTGCTGACCATCGCCTCGGTCTTCATGCGCAACCAGGTGCGCTCGCTGCAGCGTCTCGCCGCGGCGGCCGACATGCTCGGCAAGGGCCGCGACGTACCGAATTTCAAGCCGGAAGGCGCGACCGAAGTGCGCCAGGCGGCGCGCGCCTTCATCAAGATGCGCGACCGGCTGCAGCGCCAGATCACGCAGCGCACCGAGATGCTGGCCGGCGTGTCGCACGATCTGCGCACGCCGCTGACGCGCATGAAGCTCGCGCTCGAGCTGATGCCGAGCGATCCGAGTGTCGCCGAGCTCAAATCCGATGTCGCGGCGATGCAGCGCATGGTGCAGGGCTACCTCGATTTCGCGCGCGGCGAGGGCGAGGAGCCCGAGCGCGACACCGATATCGTGCTGATGATCCGCGAGCTGATCTCGTCGGTGCAGCGCGACGGCCCGCCGATCTTCGCCGCTTTGCCGGAGCATCACGTGCTGCCGATGCGGCCGGACGCGACGCGGCGCTGCATCGGCAATATCGTCAACAATGCGCGGCGTTACGGCAAGCATATCTGGATCACCGGCATCGCGGTGCGCGACGGCTTCGATGTCACGGTCGATGATGACGGGCCGGGGATTGCGGCGGAGCAGCGCGACAGCGTCTTCCGCCCGTTCTATCGCCTCGATGCGGCGCGTAATCCCAATACCGGCGGGCTCGGCTTGGGGCTCACCATCGCGCGCGATCTCGCACGCGGCCAGGGCGGCGAGGTGACGCTCGAGGATTCACCGCAAGGCGGGTTGCGCGTCCGCCTGCATCTGCCGAGTTGAGCTAGCTGGCGATCGCGAGGTCGGGGAGCGGCGGCGTCGGGACGTTGCGGCCGAAGCCGCCGCGCGGCAGGACGATCTCGATCCAGCTGCCGGTGGCGCGCGAATCGAGCCGCATCCGGCCGCCGAAGATCGAAACCAGCCGCGCCAAGGTCTGCGGGCCAACGCCAAGCGCAAGCAAATCGTGCAGCGAGGCGATGCCTTTGAAGGCGAAGCCGGCACCGTCATCCTCGATGCGCAAGATCACGTTCTTGCCGCTGGTCTCGAGGACGAGCCGCACCATCGTTCCGCCGGAATGCCGGACGGCGTTGAGAGCGCCCTCGAAGAAAATCGTATGGATCGCCGCCGTCACATCGGGCGGGAGCCCGTCCGCTGCTTCGCGGTCGGCAATATCGAGCGCCACCGTTAGCGGGTGATCGCGCTCCAATCTCTGCTGCAGCGAGGTGAGGCGAAGGGAGAGGCCGGCCGCGCCGTAACGGGCGACCTCAGCGGGGAGGCCGATACGCGGCTCGGGAACGGGGTCAACGCGCCAAGTATCCATAGCGCTGAGCTTGAGCCTTAGTTCCCTAAGAAATGGTTAACGGCGCGTAAACCATGTTCTCCCCAACCCTCTCCGCGCGAAGCGGGAGAGGGTGCGAAGCCGGTGCCAGCCGGCTGAGCGAGTGAGATGGGCACGCGCGATGTTGAAACACACCTCACCCTCCCTCTCCCCGCTTCGCGCGGAGAGGGGCTACGATACAATATGGAGCTTCGGTTTATCGGCAGCGGCGATGCGTTTGGCAGCGGCGGGCGGTTCAATACCTGCTTCCTCGTCACCGGCGCCCATGGCCGCTTCCTCATCGATTGCGGCGCGACGAGCCTGGTCGCGCTGAAACAGGCGGCGGTCGATCCCGCCACCATCGATGCGGTCGTGATCAGCCATCTGCATGGCGATCATTTTGGCGGCCTGCCCTTCCTGCTGCTCGATGCGCGGCTGACGACGAAACGGACGAAGCCGCTGCTGCTGTGCGGTCCGCCCGGCCTCGAGGAGCGGTTGCGCGCGGCACAAGAAGCGCTCTTTCCGGGCTCGTCGGAGCGGCCGCTCGGCTTCGCGCTCGAGCATTGCGCGCTCGACGCCGGCACGCGCTGCGATACCGGTCATTTCGCCGTGACGCCCTTCCCCGCCGTGCATGACGCGGGGGCGCCGTGTTATTCGCTGCGCATCGAATGCGAGGGCAAGGTGATCGCCTATTCCGGCGATACCGAATGGAACGAGGATCTCGCCGCCGCCGCGCGCGGCGCCGATCTTTTCATCTGCGAATGTTCAAGCTGGGAGCGGCCGCTGAAGGGCCATATCGATTATCGGACGCTCGCGCCGCGGCTCGCTTCGCCCATGTTCAAAGCGTCGGGGGCGAAACGCATCGTCCTCACGCATATGAGTCCCGAAATGCTCGAACGCCGTTCCGCGCTTGCGCACGAAACGGCGTCCGATGGGATGGTCGTGATCCTCTAACACCGCCCCGACGGCGGTAAAGGCGACTTATCGAAAGCTAGGTGGCCGAAAGTTAGGCGGCCTTGGCCGCGACTTCCTTCAGCTCTTCGAAGCTCTCGGTGAAGCGCTTGGTCAGCACTTCGAAGGCCTCGGCATTCGCCTTGGTGACGAGCTCGCCGAGCTCTTTCGCCGTGGCGAGATTTTTCTCGAAAGTCGCTTTCGCGAACTCGGCATTCTTCGCGAGCCGCTCTTGCGGCGCGACGGGCTGGCTCAGCTCCTTGAAGAAAGCGGGAGCGCCCTCGAAAGCCTCGCGGGCGAGCTCGACCTGACGGCGGGCGAGAGCCTGCACGCCTTCGATCGCGAGCTGATTGGCCTGGGTGAAAGCTTCGACATTCTTGCGCTGGCTGGCCATCACGGCCTCAACGCTGAAACCCGGAAAGGTGAAGGCGGAAAACGCTTTGGTCACATCGTAGTCGAGAAAAGAGTGCTTACCATTGATCATCGTTCCATCCTTGGGCTAGGGATTGCAGGTGCGATTAATGTTGCACTGCACAATGTCCAATATGGCAGCAGAAACGAACTAGGTCAAGGGAAACTGCCTAAAAATTTTGCGTCGCACAACGGTTAAGCTGACGCCCGGCGGCGGCGGGCCGATACCACGGGTCCGAGAGCGGAAAAGAGCGCCTCGACCTGGTGCAGCCGCTGGTCCAGGGTCTTCATGGTGGTCCCGAGATCGCGGCTCTCGTCCCGGAAAAACGTGGGCAGGACAGAGACATAGATGGCGGCGACGAGGCGGCGGGCGATACGGCCGCGGCAACCCGTGGCCGGCAGGCCCGCAGCGGTCAGCGTCCAGCCCATAGAGCGCAGCAGCCCCGGCAACATGCCCAGCAAAGCGGGAGAGCCGACACTGTCTCGTAGAATTGCGCGTAGTCCTGCGCGGTACGGTCGCATGGCTTCGAGGCGCCGCATCAGGACGTCGAACAGCCGGTCGCGGGGCACATCGCCGCTCACCACCCCGCCGGCCAGCATCGACTCATCGATCTGGCGGCGGAGCGCCGCCAGAATCCCGTGCTTCGAGCGGGCGATGGTGTAGGTTTCCTCGAGCGACAACCCGGCCGCCTCGGCGATTTCGGCCATGCCGAGCCGCCGCCAGCCGTGTTCGTGCGCAAGATTAAGCGCCGCCGCGATCAGGCGTTCTCGGGGACTACCGGATGGCTGTTTCGGCCGCTTGCGTGCCGCCATGCGCTTCCTCTCTCGTAAAAGATAGAGAGGCCGGGCCCGCCCCGCAATCGGGGGGCGCGAAGCAAAGCCGACGCCCGCCCAGGGCGACGGCGTCTTGCGAAGCTCTTAAAGAAGTAGCTTCGCACGACGTCTTGCGCCTGAAGATTCGGCGCTCGCCTGTGCTACGCGCCCCTCTAGTCTGCCAGTTCCCGCGACCGCGCCGTCGCCGCAGCAATCGCCCGGCGCATCAGCGGCGCCATGCCGTCCTCGGCCATCAGGATTTTGAGCGCGGCTTCCGTCGTCCCGCCCGGCGAGGTGACGTTGCGGCGCAGCTGCGCCGCATCCTCCGACGAAAGCCGCGCCAGCTCCCCCGAGCCAGACACGGTTGACCGCGCCAGCGTCATCGCGAGTTCCGCGGGCAGACCCGCGGCGATACCCGCTTCGGCGAGGCATTCGATCAACAAGAACACATAAGCAGGGCCGCTGCCCGAGACGGCGGTCACCGGATCGAGCAGCGCCTCATCTTCCGCCCAGGCGACCTCACCGGCCGCGCCGAGCAGCCGGGTGCTGAGCGTGCGCTGCACCGGCGTGACGTTCGGATTCGCGCAAGCGACCGCGATGCCGCGGCCGATGGCAGCAGGCGTGTTCGGCATGGCGCGCACGACAGAGGCTTCGTCGCCGAGCAGACGCGCGAAGAAGCGCAGCGTCTTGCCGGCGGCGATCGAGAGGAACACGGTCTCGCCATCGGCGAAGCGACGATAGGTGGGCAGCGCCTCGGCGAGCGATTGCGGCTTCACCGCGAGCACGATCGCGGCGGGCGCAAAGCGCTTCGGCAGCGCATCGGATGTTGCGTAGCGTTTGACGCCGGTCGGCAGCTTCACCGGCTGCGGCTCGACCACGGCGAGCGGCTGGTTGAGGCGCTTGCGCTTCCAGCCGGTAAGCAGCGCGCCACCCATCTTGCCGCAACCGACAAGCAGGATACCGCGACGTTTGGTGGTCACGCCTCGCCGACCGGATCGATCATCGCGGCAGCGATCGCTTCCTTGGCGCTCTTGCCGGCCCAGACCACGAGCTGGAAAGCGGGGAAGAAGCGCTCGCATTCGCTGATCGAGATGTCGACCAGATCCTCGATCTGCTCGACGCTGGCACCGAACAGGCCGCGCAGCAACACGCCTTGGCGAAAGGAGGGCGAATCATCGCCATCGGCCAAATCGAAATGCCCGAGCCACAACCGCTCATTCACCGCGGCCAGCAACTCATAGACCGGCCCGCGGCGGGGGCGCGGCACCTTCATCTCGAAACCGCAGGAGTAATGCAGCGCGTTCATCTCGCGCTGCCAGACGAAAAACAGGCGGTAATCGCACCAACGGCCCTGGATCTCGACGACCATCTCTTCATCGCTCGAGCGGTCATGCGGCCACTCGTTGGCCTGCACGATCTCCTCCACGAGATCGATCGGATTGGCTGAGGCGGCCTTGGTCTCAATCGACAAGGCGGTCATTAAGCACTCCTCGGCACCCGGCCCACCTATTGTAGGTGGTGCCCCCCGGGACCACTAAAGGAAAGCTGCCAAATGCCGGAGTCGCGTGCAACAGAGAAACGCCGCGCGGCACGAAAACCCGTGGGATAAAGCCGACTCTAGCGGCTTTTGCCGCTTGTTCGGCGACGCCGAGCGCTGCGCGAGGCCGTTGTGCGGGCCGACGCGGGGGTTGATTTGCTCTCGGTCGAGGCCTTTTCCCGCGAGCCGCCTAGTTTTGCCTCGAGCGCAGCGACGCGCTTCTCGAGCGCCTCTTGCGTGGCGCGCGCCTTGGCGGCCATCGCCTTCACCGCGTCGTATTCCTCGCGGGTCACGAGGTTCATGCGGCCGAGCACCCGCTCGAACTGCTCCTTCATGCGGGTCTCGACCTCATCGCGCATGCCGGTGAAGGCGCCGAGGGCGCCGGTGGCGACGCGCGCGAGATCATCGAGAAAGCGGTTTTGTGTCTGCATGTCAGTTCTTTAACACGGAAGCCCCTTTAACTGAAGACAGGTGCCGTGGAACCGTCGCTTTCCTTGAGGGTACGGCATCCCTGCGACTATAACAGCCCATGATTCTCGTTACCGGTGGCGCCGGCTTCATCGGCTCGAACCTTGTCGCGGCGCTGGAAGAGCGAGGCCTGCCCGACATCGTCGTCTGCGACCGGCTCGGCACGGACGAGAAATGGCGCAATCTCGGCAAGCGCGAGCTGGCGGCGCTGATCGCGCCCGAGGCGCTGAAAGACTTTCTCGCCAACCAGCCGCGCGGCCTCGATGCAATCTTCCATCTCGGCGCCTCCTCTTCGACCACCGAGACCGATGCCGATTTCATCATCGCCAATAATTTCGCGCTGTCGCAGATGCTGTGGGAATGGTGCACGGCGACCGGCACGCGCTTCATCTATGCCTCCTCGGCCGCGACCTATGGCGATGGCAGCGCCGGTTTCGACGATGACGGCACACCGGCGGGCCTCGCCAAGCTGCAACCGCTCAACGCCTATGGCTGGTCGAAGCAGCTTTTCGATCGCCGTGTCGCGCGGCTGATCGAGCGCGGCGCGCCGCATCCGCCGCAATGGGCGGGACTCAAATTCTTCAACGTCTATGGCCCGAACGAATATCACAAGGGCGGCCAGAAGAGCGTCGTCGCGCAGATCTTCCCGCGCGCCCAGGCCGGCGTCGCCTGTCACCTCTTCCGCTCGCATCGCGACGGCATTCCCGATGGCGGGCAGAAGCGCGATTTCGTCTATGTGCGCGACAGCGTCGCGCAAATGCTGTGGCTCTACGATCATCCGGAGGTCAGCGGCATCTTCAACGCCGGCAGCGGCCAGGCGCGGAGCTTCGCCGATCTCGCCACCGCGGTTTACAGTGCACTCGGCATGAAGCCGAACATCCACTATGTCGACACGCCGGTCGAGATTCGCGATAAGTATCAGTATTTCACCGAGGCCCGGATGGAACGAATTCGCACCGCTGGTTTTACCGCTCCACCGACCTCGCTCGAGGATGGCGTGCGCGATTACGTTCAGAACTTTCTCGCCGGTCCAGATCCTTATCGCTAAATTCCTGATCGCTGATGCTTGCCATCCCGTTCCCCGATTTCAATCCGATCGCCGTCGCTATCGGACCGTTCGCCATCCGCTGGTACGCCCTCGCCTATATCGTCGGGCTGCTGATCGGCTGGCGCTATTGCCTCTGGCTGGCGAAGCGTCCGCCCGCCGTCGCCTCGCCGGCGGCGATCGACGATTTCCTCGTCTGGGCGACGCTCGGCGTCGTGCTCGGCGGCCGCCTCGGCTATGTGCTGTTCTACAAGCCGAGCTTCTATCTCGCGAATCCGAGCGAGATCATCGCGCTGTGGCATGGCGGCATGTCCTTCCATGGCGGCGCGCTCGGCGTGCTGACCGCGCTGCTCTTGTTCTGCCGCCAGCGCGGCCTGTCGCTGCTCGCTTTCGCCGACATCATCACCGCCGCCGTGCCGATCGGGATTTTCTTCGGCCGCGTCGCGAATTTCGTGAACGGCGAGCTCTGGGGCCGGCCGACGGATGTGCCCTGGGGCGTGATCTTTCCCAATGCCGGCGTGGTGCCGCGCCATCCGAGCGAGCTTTATGAGGCCGGGACCGAAGGCCTGCTCCTCTTTTTGATCCTCTTCTATTTCGTGCGCTTCACTCGCGCGCGGGAGAAGCCGGGCCTTGTCTCGGGCGTGTTCCTGATCGGCTATGCCTGCG
>DATMZZ010000175.1:0-11735 GCA_035573175.1 Allostellaceae bacterium | reverse complement strand
CCGCATTGCCGGCGATGGCGCGCTCGCTCGGCGAGGACCCGCTGCGCCTCAACCTCGCGATCACCTGTTACCTGCTGGCGCTCGCGGTCTTCGTGCCGGTGAGCGGCTGGCTCTCGGACAAATTCGGCGGCAAGCGCGTCTTCATGATCGCGATCGTGATCTTCTCGCTCAGCTCGTTGTTCTGCGGCCTCTCGCACAACCTCGCCGAGCTGGTGGTCTGGCGCACTTTGCAAGGCGTCGGCGGTGCGATGATGACGCCGGTCGGCCGTATCATCGTCATCAAGAGCGTGCCGAAATCCGAGGTCGTGCAGGCGATCAACTGGATCACCATCCCGGCGCTGCTCGGCCCGATCCTCGGGCCCTCGGTCGGCGGCTTCATCGTCACCTACTTCTCCTGGGAATGGATCTTCTTCATCAACCTGCCGATCGGGCTGCTCGGTGTTTTCCTGGTGGAGGCCTTCATCCCCGATCTGCGCGAGAGCGACGTGCCGCGTTTCGATCTGCGCGGTTTTCTGCTGGTCGGCTGCGCGGTCGCGGCGCTGATCCTCGGCTTCGAGGCAATGGGGCGCGGCCTCTTCCCGACCTCGGCCGTCATCGTGCTGATCGGCACCGGTCTCTGCTGCGCCGTTCTCTATATCGCCCATGCGCGGCGGCGGGAGTCGCCGATCGTCGATCTCAACCTTCTCCGTCAGCGCACCTTCTCGGTCTCGATCTGGGGCGGCGCGCTCGTCTATATCGGCGCGACGTCGCAGGTCTTCCTGCTGGCGTTGCTGCTCCAGCTCGGCTTCGGCTTCACGCCTTTTGAATCCGGCCTGACGACGCTCGCGACCGCGGCGGGCTCGATCATGATCAAATCGATGGTGCGGCCGGTGCTGCGCTTCTTCGGCATCAGGCGGCTGCTGATCTACAACACGCTGCTGACCGCGGCCTATATCTTCGCTTGCGGCCTGTTCCGCGAGAACACGCCCTATCTCCTGATCCTGCTGATCCTGTGGATCGCGGGGCTGTCGCGCTCGGTCGAGTATACCGCGATCCAATCCTTGGCCTATGCCGATCTGCCGCCGGCGCTCACCGCGCGCGCCACCAGCTTCTCCTCGATGTCGCAGCAGATCTGGCTGAGCTTCGGCGTCGGCCTGGTCGCGCTGGTCATGCAGCTCGCGCGCGAATGGCACGGCCACGAAGTGATCGCACCGAACGACATCACGCCAGCTTATTTCGTGATCGCCTTTGCGAGCCTCGCCGCGGCCGGCATCTTCGCGCGTATGCCGAAAAGCGCCGGCGCCGAGCTCGATCTGCGCTGATCAGCCGAGATAGAGCGTAAAATCCATCGCGATCAGCGCGCCGCGCGGCAGGCTGGCGACGCCGATGACGCTGCGCGCCGGCAAGCGGCCCGCCGTGAAGAAGCCGGCATAGGCCGTCTCCGTCGGCGCGAAATAAGCGCGGTTCTTTCTCTTTCAGGAACGCGAAATAAAAGCCCCTCTCCCCTTGAGGGAGAGGGAGGGGCCCAATCGCGTCAGCGATTGGGAGGGTGAGGGGTTTACCCCGGGCGATCTCAATCGCTATCAGATCACCCACCTCACCCTACCCTCTCCGCCCTCAAGGGCGGAGAGGGAATTTTGGGTTGACGATTAGAGTATCACGACCCCGAGCGGATCGCCGCGATCTCCTTGCGGAACGCGGCGAGGACGTGCGCGCCGTCCGGCGTCCGTTTCTCCCAAGCCGCGATCACCGGCTCGACTTGCTTCTTCCACTTGGCGAGTTCGTCCGGCGGCAGCTTGTAGATCGTCTGGTTCCCCATCTTCTGCGCGATCGCGATATTGTCGCGCTCGGTATCGTCGATCACCTTGTTGAACCAGTTCGTGTAGGGCGTCTCGATATTCGCGTCGATCGCCTGCTTCGCCTTGCCCGAGAGCTTGGCATAGGTCTGGTTGTTCATGATCATGATCGCCGCCTCGCCGCCGAGCGAAGCCTGCACATGGTTGTGCGCAAGATCGGTCAGCTTGAAGGACACCGCGGCCGGCCAGCCGATGCCTGAACCTACCACCATCCCACGCTGCAGCGATTCGTAGACTTCGTTGATCGGCAGCGAGATCGGCGTGCCGCCAAGGGCCTGGAGCGTCTCGCTGGAGATGCGGCCCTGCACGCTGATCTTGAGGCCTTTGAGATCGGCCTGGGTCTTCACAGGCGGAATCGTGTGATAGGAAAGATTGGCGAAGACACCGAAGCCGATCGGCTTCACCTTCTTCCACTCATCGGCGATGACACCCTTGTCGTAAAGCCGCTGCAGCGCCAGCCCCGCCTCATGCGCGTTCTCGGCCTCGAAGGGCAAGGTGGCGACCAGCGTCTTGGGGAATTGCGAGGAGACCGGCCCCAGGATGCAGAAGGCAAAATCAGCGACACCGTTCGTGACGCGGTCCAGCGTGTTCAGCATGTTGACCAGCGTATAGCCGGCGAACACTTTGATGCTGAGCGTGCCGCCGCTCTCCTTGTTCACCTTCTCCGACCACGGCGCCACGAGATCCGTGTGGATCGACGCGTCGACCGGACCGGGATCGCCATACCGCAGCAGCATCGGCTCCTCGGCGAAGGCAGCGACTGCGATCGAACTTAAAGCAGCAGCGCCCGCGAAAAGCGATAAGACGCCGCGAATCAGCGAAGCTCTCGAAACGCTCGGCATGGCCCCTCCCTTTTTTCGCCCGCGTTTTCGCGGTGCGTCCCTAGCCATACCACGAAGCGGCAAAGGCTTCACGCAGCCATTTCGCCCCGTACTTCTTCGCCGGCGCCTTCGCGTTGATTCCGCGTGGGCATGGCTTTAACGTCGCGCAGCAAAAGGGAGGGAAGCCATGACGGGGCCGAAAAAGCTCGACCAGCCGCCGAAATACTGGGACCGGCTGTTCGCGCCGAGCTCATGCCTGGCAATGATCACGACGGTCGACACGCAAGGCCGCGTCAACGCCGCTTCTTATGGCACCTGCACCCGCGTTCACCACGAGCCGGTGTTCATCGCCTTCACCGCGAATGTCGGCGCCGACAATGCCAACAACATTCTCGCCGGCAGCGACTTCGTCGTGAATCTGCCGCGCTGGGAGCGCGAAAGCCTGGAGAAGGTGCGCGTCGTCGGCCTGCCTTTCGCGCCGGGCGTTTCCGAGATCGCCAAGGCGGGCCTCACCGCCCTTCCCTCGACCATCGTCAAGCCGCCGCGCATCGCCGAATGCCCGCGCCATTTCGAATGCAAGGTCGAATGGACCAAGGAATGGTCGCAGCGGCTGATGGTCGTCGGCCGCGTCGTCGCCGCCTCGGTCGATGCCGATTGCGTCGACGCCGAAGGCTATGTGCTCTGGGACAAGGTGAAATCGGCGCATTACTGCGGCGCGCCTTATGGCGGCCAATTCGTCGCCGCTTACGACAAGGTCGCGGTCGACGTGCCTTATGAGGGGCCGGAGGTCGAAGCTTTCATCGCGCGCGAGCGAGCGATGTTCAAGGACCATTGAGCCATGAGACAGAGCGTGACGCGCACCGCGATCGCGGCCGCTCTCTTCCTCGCCGCCACGACCGCGCGCGCCGATGAGATCAATCTCATCTTCGCGACCGGCAGCCCCGCCGGCTCCGAAGTCAGCCAAGAATTCTTCCGTCCCTTCGCCGAGCGCCTCAACGCAGCCGACAAGGGCGTGCTGCATGTCGATTTCCGCGAGGGCAGCGCGATCTCCGATCCCGCCAAGGCCTATGACCGCGTCACCAGCGATGCGATCCAGATCGGCTTCATGCTGCCCAATCTCGTCGCCGGCAAATTCCCGCGCACGCAGGTCGTGACCCTGCCCTATGTCGCCGGCAACATCTCGGAATATTCCTCGCCGGCGCTGTGGCGACTTTACGAGCACGGCACGCTTGCCAAGGAATATGATCAGGTGCGCGTGCTGGCGATCTCGACGATCAGCCAGGCCTCCATCCATATGTTGAAGCCGCTGTCGGCTCCGACCGCGCTTTCCGGCAACAAGATCATGGTGACATCGAAGACCGCCGCCGATGTCATCACCCGGCTGGGCGCAGCGCCGATCTCGCTGCCGCCGTTCCAGGTCTACGAGGCGCTGATGCGGCATACGGTCGACGGCACCGTCACCGGCTGGCCGTCCTTCCAGCCCTTCAAGCTGATCGAGGTCACGACCTATCACATCGATGCGCCGATCGGCTCGTCGATCGCCGTCGTCTTCATGGCGAAGAGCAAATACAATTCGCTGCCCGAAGCGGCCCGCAAGATCATCGACGCCAATTCTGGCGAGAAGGCGAGCCGCGAATTCGGCCGCATGTGGGACACCGTCGCCGAGCGCGCGCGGCAGCTCATCAAGAAAACGCCGGGCCAGCAATTGGCTGTGCCGGCCGCAGCCGAATCCGCCGATATGAAAAAGAGGACCGCGCCGGTGGTCGACGATTGGCTCGCTTCCACGCCGGATGGGCGCGAGACACTCAATCAGTTCAACACCGCGCTCGCCGCAGTGGCCGCCGGGAAATAGCCCAGAAAATAAAAAGGGAACCATATCATGGCCATCGAGACTATCCGCTACGCCGTCGGCAGCGAGACTTTCGCCAGCGAGCTGATCTGGGACGAGAGCAAGAGCGGCAAGCGTCCGATCCTGCTCGTCGCGCCCAACTGGTTCGGCGTGACGCCGCAATGGACCGGCCGCGCACGGGCGCTCGCCGGCGAGCGCTATTGCGTCTTCCTCGTCGACGTCTATGGCGAGGGCAAGCGGCCGACGGACCGCTCCGAGGCCGCGGCGGCAGCCAATGCACAACGCGCCGACACGCCCGAATGGCGCCGCCGCATGGCGGCGGCACTGGAGCACGCCGTGCGCGAAGGCGACAGGCGCGGCATCGCCGATACATCGAAGCGCGCGGCGATCGGCTTCTGCTTCGGCGGCGGCTGCGTCTTCGAACTCGCGCGTATGGGCGGCGACATCCAGGCTGCGGTGTCGGTGCATGGCGATCTCATCGGCTCGATGCCGGCAGCGCCGAAGCAGATCAAGGCGGCGATGCTGGCGATCCATGGCAGCGAGGACCCGATCGCGCCGAAATCGCGTCGCGACGCTTTCGAGGCCGAGATGCAATATTGCGGCGCCAAATGGCAGATGATGACCTTCGGCGGACTCTATCACTCCTTCACCGATATCGGGGTCAATGTGCCGCCGGAGGCGCAATATAACGAGAACGCCGCGCGCCAAGCCTATGCCTGGTCCTATGCCTTCATCGAGAACGCGTTCGCGGGAACGCTTTAGTGGGAGTGAGTAAAGTGACACCCAAATTTCTGGTTCTGGCCGCTGCAGCGGTTGCGCTGCTCGTGACGCATGAGGTGCGCGCGCAAAGCGTCGAGATCAATCCGGCGCTCGCCAAGGTGATCGAGGCGGCGAAGAAGGAAGGCAAGATCCTGCTCCGCAACGCGCCAACTGTGATGGGCGGCGCCGATGGCGCGCGCATTGCACAGGCCGGCATCAAGAAGGAATTCGGCGTCGAGATTCCGATCGAATGGAGCCCGGCCGCGGCTTTCGGCCCGCTGGGCGCGCAACTCTTGCAGGAATATCAGGCGGGCTCGCCTGCCAGCACCGATGTCTATTACGCGACGCCGCCGCAGATCGTGCCGCTGCTGGATAAGGGGCTGTTCCAGCCGGTCGATTGGGCCGCGCTACAGCCGCAGCGCGTGAAGCCCGAGATGGTTGAAGGCGACAAACATGCGCTCCGCGTCTCGGTCGCGCTGCCCGGCATCCTCTACAACGTGAAGAACGCGGGTTGGGTGAAGAATGTCCATACCAGCGCCGATCTACTGAAGCCCGAATTGAAGGGCAAATATGTGACGACACCCTTCCTCGGCGGCTTCGACGTGCTATTGGCGAATGATGCTTGGGGCGTCGATAAGACGCGCGATTTCGTCACCAAATTCGCGCAGCAAATCGCGGGCCTCTTGCCTTGCGGCGCGCAGGACCGCATCGCCGCGGGCGAGTTCCAGGCCCTCGTGCTCGATTGCGCCGGCACCTGGCAGAACACGCTCAAATTCCGCGGCAAGGGCGTGATCGACAATCAGATTGTCAACGACATGGCGCAGCGGCGCTATGCCTATCTGACGATCCTCAAGAACGCGCCGCATCCCAATGCCGCCACCCTCTTCACCCTCTACATGATCTCGCATGACGGGCAGGAGAACGTGATGTGGGATTATTTCGGCCAGGATGTCGACACGTTGCCGGACTCGCACATGCGTCAGGCGGTGGAGAAACTAAAGGCCGAAGGCATCAAGACCATCGACGTGACGATGGATTGGTGGCGCAGCCACGAAGGCATCGACAAGCAGAACCAGGCACTGGCGAAGCTCGTCGCCCACCACTGACGCCCACCACCGACGCAAGGAGAGGCAGCGATGGCGCGGCACATTCCCGGCCCGCTTTATTACGAAGAGCTCGGCGCCACCGGCCTGCCGATGATCTTCCTGCATTCGACGCCGGACGATCATCGGATCTGGATGTTCCAGACCGCGCATTTCTCTTCGCATTATCGCTGCCTCGCCGTCGATTGCGCCGGCTATGGCCGCTCGCCCGCGGTGCAGCCCGGCGTCACCATCGACGATCACGCCGATGCTTGCTGGGAGATCATCGACCGCTACACCAAGGGCGGCGCAATCGTCCACGGCAATTCCTTCGGCAGCGAGATCGCGATGCATATGGCGCAGCGCCGGCCGGATCGCGTGCCGACGCTGATCCTCTCGGGCTGCGGGTATGTTCCGACCAGCGAGATCTTCCTGCGCTGGGCCGAGCGCTATCGCAGCGAAGGCCTGCCGCTGCGTTATGCGCAGGTGCTCGATCATTTCGCACCGGCCGGACAGGAGAGCAAGCTGCTGCTGCATTACGCCGACATGGTCTGTGCGCTCAATAACGAGGGCACGCTCGCCAGCATCGTCGCCAACAACGAGGCGCTGGCGCAGCGGCCGGACCCGTCTTTCTATGACGGCATCACATCGCCGACGATCATCATCATCGGCGATCTCGACCGCTCCAAACCGGCGAGCTTCGAGTTGCAGAAGCGCATCAAGGGATCGGAGCTCGTCTTCATCCCCGAGGTCGGTCATGCCTGCAATGTCGAAGCGCCGGCCGCTTATGATGCGCATTGCATCGGTTTCCTGAAAAAGCTCGATCTGTTTCCCGGCTAGGCACGGCCGTCCCGCCATCGCGAGCAGGATTTTTGCGCGGCTCTCGCGTCGGAAACGATTGACACGACTCGCACATCCCGCCAAATTTGTTTCCAATCGCATCGCCCGGATGCGACGGCCCATCGGAGCGTCAGTCTTCGAACGCCGACAATCGGGGGAGTCCGTTGGTAACCCATTCACGACGATCAGCAGTCGCGCTGACGGTCTTGGGCTTTTCGTGTTTTGGGCGCTCGTCGTCGGTCCGACCGCGCGCGCGAGACTGCCCTCGCCCGGCATGCCCGAATCGCTGCCGCTCAGCCAGCAAAAAGTGCCGCCAACGATCGCACCGCAAGTTACGGCGCCGCCGATTACAGCGCCGCCCGTAACAGCTGAGGCGACGCCATCGCGCGAAGCCGTGCCCGAAATCATCACCGTGCAATCAGGCGATTCGCTGATGAGCCTGTTGCAGCATGCCGGCATCACGCCGGCCGCGGCGCAAAGCGCGATCGACGCGCTCGCCGGCAAATGGGACCCGCGTGCGCTGAAGATCGGCCAGGAGATCGCGCTCCTGCATGACGATGCGGGTGTGAAACAATTGCACCTAACACCCGATCTGCAGCGCGAGATCGTGCTGACCCGCGGCACCGACGGGAATTACATCGCCAGCGTAACGCCGCGCGAGATCCTCACCGTGCCGCTGCGCATCGCGGGCTCGATCGATTCGAGCCTGTTCGAGGCCGCCGCCAAAGCCGGCATGCCGCAAGCGGTGCTGAGCGACGTCATCCACGCTTTCAGCTATGACGTCGACTTCCAGCGCGAAGTGCAGCCGGGCGATTCCTTTGAGGTGCTGTTCGATCAGCTCGTCGATGAGAAGACCGGCAAGATCGTCGGCACCGGCGATCTTGCCTATGCGGCACTAAACTTGAGCGGCAAGCTCGAGATGCTTTACCGCTACACCCCGCACGGTGGCTATCCCGGCTTTTACAGCGCCGACGGCACCAATGTGAAAAAGGCGCTGTTGCGCACGCCCGTCGATGGCGCACGCATCAGCTCGAGCTTCGGCATGCGCCATCATCCGATCCTCGGCTTCACGCGCATGCATCAAGGTGTCGATTTCGCGGTGCCTGCCGGCACGCCGATCATGGCCTCGGGCGATGGCGTCATCGCTTCGGCGGGTTGGGCCGGCGGCTATGGCAACATGATCGTGCTGCGCCACAACGGCACCTACTCGACGGCCTATGGCCATATGAGCCACATCGCCAAAGGCATCAAGGCGGGTGTGCATGTGCATCAGGGCGAAGTGATCGGCTATGTCGGCATGACCGGCCTCGCCACCGGTCCGCATCTCCATTACGAGGTGCGCGTCGACAACAAGCAGATCAACCCGCTCGGCGTGCGCCTCGCCGCGACGCGGAAACTCGAAGGCCGCGATCTCGCGAATTTCCGTGCGCAAGAGATTGCCGTCGCCAAGCGCGTCGCCGCGCTGCGCAACAACAGCAAAGTCGCGAAGAATTGACGCGAAGCGTTATCCCGGATAGTCGCGAAGCAGCGCGATCCGGGATCCAGGCTTACTGATCATTGAACCCTGGCTTTCGCTGGGTTGATAAGGCCGCAGCAGTGTGCTGCGGCCTTATTATTTGCGGGCCATGTCGGGGCCGCCAATGAAGAAGCGGTTCCAGGTCGGCGTGATCAGGATCTCGTTGATGCAGACTCGCGGCGGCATCTCGGCGACGAAGCGGATCGTCTTGCCGAGATCCTCCGCTTGCAGCATGCGATCGACTTCTTCGTTGCTCGGCGCGACCGGCCGGTGACGCAGGATCGGCGTCGCCACCTCGCCCGGAAACAGGCAGCAGGCACGGATGCCGTTGACGCATTCCTCGTCATTGAGAGAGCGCGTCAGCGCCGCGAGCGCGGTCTTCGACGCGTTATAGGCCGGGCCGGTCAGATATTCCTCATACATGCCGGCCCAGGACGAGACATTGATGACGAGCCCGTCCTTATGCCTGCGCATCGACGGCAGCACGGCGTAAATGCAATAGAGTGCCCCGTTGAGATTGATGCCGCTGATATAGTCGAAGCTGTCGGGCGTCATATCTTTCCACAGCCGCGTCGAGAGATTGAGCCCGGCGCTGTTCACGAGGATATCGACACGGCCGTGCCGCGCGATGATGTCGGCGCCGACACGCGCGACCGCTTGCTTGTCCGCAACATCGAGCACAGCGGCTTCGGCCTTGCCGCCGGCTTCGGTGATGAGCGCGACGCTTTCCTCGACACCGGCGGGCGTCCGGCCGCTGATGATCACCGTCGCGCCCGAAGCCGCGAGCTCTTGCGCGCCGGCGCGGCCGATGCCGCTGCCCGCGCCGGTCAGCCACGCCACCTTACCCGTCAACGCGCCCATCGCTTTCCTCCGCTCATCGCGTTGCATGATGGCGAGGTACGCCATCGCTGGCAATGTGAGAGGGGCAACAACACGCTTCGCTCTCTCTCCTCGTCACCCCCGCGAAGGCGGGGGTCCATAGAGGTCGCTGGATTCCCGCCTTCGCGGGAATGACGGGTTGATAATGAAGCTACGGCTAAAAACGAAACGGCGCGCCGATGTGACTCGGCGCGCCGCGCAGGTCGATCAGATGAAGGCGAGCGTTACGCCGCGGCCGCTTTCGCGACGCCGTCGCCGGTGATCTTGAGCGTGTCCTCGCCACTCGTCGTGACATGGACCGTCTCGCCATCGGCGATGCGGCCGGCCAGGATCATCTCGGCGAGCGGATTTTGCAGCTCGCGCTGGATCACCCGCTTCAACGGCCGTGCGCCATAGACCGGGTCGTAGCCGACCTCGCCGAGCCATTCCTTCGCCTTGTCGTCGACATCGAGCGTCAGCTTGCGGTCGGTCAGCAGCTTCTGCAGCCGGGCGAGCTGGATATCGACGATGCCTTTCATGTCGTCACGCGACAGGCGGCGGAAGATCAGGATCTCGTCGAGCCGGTTGAGGAATTCCGGCCGGAACGCGCCGCGCACGATCGCCATCACCCCATCGCGCGCTTTGCGCATATCCGCATCTTCCGGCAGCGCCGCCAGAATCTCGCTGCCGAGATTCGAGGTCAGCACGATCAGCGTGTTGCGGAAATCGACCGTGCGGCCCTGACCATCGGTCAAGCGGCCGTCGTCTAGCACCTGCAGCAGCACGTTGAAGACGTCGGGATGCGCCTTTTCGACCTCGTCGAAGAGGATCACCTGATAGGGCCGGCGGCGAACCGCTTCGGTCAGGCTGCCGCCTTCCTCATAGCCGACATAACCCGGCGGGGCGCCGATCAGCCGCGCGACCGAATGCTTCTCCATATATTCCGACATGTCGATGCGCTGCATCGCGCTTTCATCGTCGAAGAGGAATTCGGCGAGCGCCCGCGCGAGCTCGGTCTTGCCGACGCCGGTCGGACCCAAGAACAGGAACGAGCCGATCGGCCGGTTCGGATCCTGCAGGCCGGCACGGGCACGGCGGATCGCATTGGCGACCGCGACCACGGCTTCGTCCTGACCGACAACGCGGCGCTTCACGTTGTCTTCCATGTGAAGGAGCTTCTCGCGCTCGCCTTCGAGCATCTTGTCGACCGGAATGCCGGTCCAGCGCGAGACGACGCTGGCGATATGCTCGGCCGTCACCGCTTCCTCGATCATGCGATGGCTCTCGGCCTCGTCCGCGGCTTTGAGCTTGCGCTCGAGCTCGGGGATCACGGCATAAGTGAGCTCGCCGGCGCGGGTGAAATCGCCTTTGCGCTGCGCCTGCTCCAATTCGACGCGCGCCTGGTCGAGCTGCTCCTTGAGCTTCTGCGCCGAGGCCATCTTGTCCTTCTCGGCATGCCATTGCGCGGTCAGCTCGGCCGATTGCTTCTCGAGATCGGTCAATTCCTCGACCAGCCGCTCGAGCCGCTCTTTCGAGGCCGCATCGGTCTCTTTCTTCAGCGCCTCGCGCTCGATCTTGAGCTGGAGGATACGGCGATCGAGCTCGTCGATCTCCTCGGGCTTCGATTCCGCTTCCATGCGCAGACGCGACGCCGCCTCGTCCATCAGGTCGATGGCTTTGTCGGGCAGGAAGCGATCGGTGATGTAGCGGTTCGACAAGGTCGCGGCGGCGACGATCGCACCGTCGGTGATGCGCACGCCGTGATGGACCTCGTATTTCTCCTTGATGCCGCGCAGGATCGAGATCGTATCCTCGACCGTCGGCTCGGAAACGAAGACCGGTTGGAAGCGCCGCGCCAGCGCCGCGTCCTTCTCGATATGTTTGCGATATTCATCGAGCGTGGTCGCGCCGACGCAATGCAGCTCGCCGCGCGCCAAGGCCGGCTTCAGCATGTTGGACGCATCCATCGCACCATCAGCCTTGCCGGCGCCGACCAGCGTGTGCAGCTCGTCGATGAAGACGATGATCTCGCCTTGCGCGGCGGTGATCTCGCTGAGCACCGCTTTCAACCGCTCTTCGAACTCGCCGCGGAATTTGGCGCCGGCGACCAGCGCGCCGAGATCGAGCGCCAGGAGGCGCTTGTCCTTGAGGCTGTCCGGCACGTCGCCATGGACG
>DATMZZ010000174.1:0-4535 GCA_035573175.1 Allostellaceae bacterium | reverse complement strand
TATCCGGGAATTTCGTCGTCGTGCCCGAGGTGACGAGGCTGACGATGGTGCGCACCGTGTCGAAGGGGAATTCGAGGCTCGGCGCGACGACGCCCGGCACCATGTTGTTGGTGCAGCAGGGCGAGAAGGTCGGATGGACATAGACCAGCGATTTGCGCCGGTTGAGCTCTTCCATCACCGGCCAGTAGCTCTGATCGCCGAGCCACTTGCCTTCATAGTTCGAGAGGAAATTGATGCCGTCGGCATGCAGCGTGCCATAGGCGTAATCGATTTCCTTGAGCGTGCCGTCGGTATCGGGCAGCGGCACCGGCGCGAAGAAACCGAAACGCTTGGGGAAGGCCTGGACGGTCTTCGCCGCTTCCTCGTTCCATTCGCGCGCCAGGCTGCGGCTCAGCTGGACGTTGCCCGGAATCCACACGCCCGGCGTCGAGATCGAGCCGACAGCGAAATCGACTTGCGCCTTGTCGAGCGCGGCGACATCGCCTTCGGCGGTCCATGAAAACATCGCCGAATTGCCGTGGTTGTTATGCGACCGCTCGGCTTCTGCCTTCATGTAATGCTGCGGCAGGAAGTGATGGTGCATGTCGATGCGCTTGATCTTGCTCGCGGCAAGGCTGGGCGCGATGAAGTTCGGCGCCAGGATGGTGGCGCCGGCAGCGGCGGCGATAGCGGTGATGAAGTCGCGGCGCGAACGCGTACCGAAAGCAAACGGATCGTTCATTGTCTTCTCCCCCAGAAGCGCGCCGCGGGCGCGGCGTTTAGATCGCCGGCATATTGCTCAATTGGCGCTTCAACAGCCGCCAGATGTCGTTGCGGTATTGGATGAATTTGGGACTGGTCTTGATCGCCTCGTCGTCGGTCCAGCGCGGCCGCGGCAGGTCGATGGTGAGATCGGCGACCACGCGGCCCGGCGAGGTCCCGAACATGATCACGCGATCGGACAGGAACACCGCCTCGTCCACACTATGCGTGACGAATACCACGGTTTTGCGGTCGCTGTCCCAGAGCTTCATCAGCTCCAACTGCATCATCTCGCGAATCTGAGGATCGAGCGCACCGAAAGGCTCGTCCATCAGCAGATAGGCCGGGCCGACGCCGAGGGCGCGCGCCAGGCCGACGCGCTGCTTCATGCCGCCGGAAAGCTGATGCGGATAGAAATTGTCGAACTTCTCCAAACCGACCTGTGCCAGCACGCGGCCGACGACGCGATCGCGCTCGCTTTTGGCGACGCCCTGGACCTCGAGCGGGAATTCGACGTTGCCGCGCGCCGTACGCCAGGGCAGCAGGTTGAATTCCTGGAAGACCATGGCCCGATCGGGCTTCGGCCCCTCGACGCGCTCGTCTGCGATCCGGATCTCGCCTTGTGTCGGCGTGATGAGACCGTTGATGATTCTGAGCAGCGTGGTCTTGCCGCAGCCCGACGGGCCGAGGAACGAGACGAAGGTGCCGCTCTCGATCTGCAGCGATACGTCTTTCAGCGCCTGGAAAAAGCTGACGCCGTCCGCTGCGAGATAGCCGTGTGAGATGCCCCTGACTTCAATCATATGACTTCTTCGATCATGCGAATCGATCACTCGCTCTGTACGTGCTGCCAGGGCGCGAGGCGTTTCTCGAGCCAGCGGAGGAAGGAATTGAGCGCGATGCCGGCGCTGGCGAGGATAACGACGCCGACGAAGACCTGTGCGGTGTCGTAGAGCCCGCCGGCCTGGAAGATGAGATAGCCGAGGCCCCTGGTCGCGGCATAGATTTCGGCGACCACGACCATCACCAGGGTGCGGCCGACGCCGAGGCGCATGCCGGCGATGATATAGGGTATGGCGGAAGGCAGGATCACCTTCAGCATGATCTGCCGTTCATTCGCCATGAAGGAGCGCGCCGTCTCGATCAGCCGGCGGTCGACCTGCGCGACACCCGCCTCGGTGTTGATCACCATGATGAGGAAAGAGCCGAGGAAGACGAGCGCGACTTTCGAGGCGACGCCGATGCCGAGCCAGATGATGAGCAGCGGCAGGAAGGCGACTTGCGGTGAGGCGTTGAGCGCGGTGGTGAAGGGCTCGAGCGTCGAGCGGATCGCGACGGAGCGGCCCATGGCGAGCCCCATCGGCACGCCGACCAGCACCGAAAGGCCGAAGCCCAGCGCCGCGATGTTGGCGCTCGCCAGGACATGCGGCCAGATGCTGCCATCGGCGACCATGTCCCACAGCTTTTCGACGATCAGCGACGGGCTCGAACCAAATAGCGGATCGAGCCAGCCGGCACGGGAGGAGCCTTCCCACAGGGCGATGAAAGCAATGATCGCCCCCCAGCGCAGGCAATTGACGAAGCCGCGCCGGTCCCACCAGCGCGCCAAGGCGCTACGCGGCGGTTTCGGCGCGGTATCGATCGGTGCTCTGCCGATTGGCGTGGGGGCGGCGTGATCACTCATTGCTTAAAGCTCACGGGTTCGGCTTCCATCCTTGCGCGACCAGCGTGGCATTGGCCTTTTTGGCGAAACTGAAATCGAAAACGTCACTGGCCGGCGGTATCTTGTCCTTCGGCATGTTGAGCATCGCGCCACGCAGCGTGACCTCGTTTTTCTGCACGTCGTCGGGGATGGTGCCGTCGACCGCCATCAAGGTGCGCAGGATGTCATATTCGCCGGCGACTTCCTCGGGCTTCGCCTTCATGTAATCGGCGAAGCGCTTGATCGATTCCTCGCGGTTGTTGCGCGCGAAGATCATGCCCTTGCGCGTCGCCACCACGAAGCGCTCGACCAGGTCGGGGTTTTTCTGGATCAGGGCCTCCGATGTGGCGAGGCCGTTGAAGGTCGACCGCACTTCCTTACGCAGATCGACCAGCAGCTTGCCCTTGTCGAGCCCGTGCTGCCCTTTGAGGATGTCGACATCGCCGGGATGCAGCAGCGCCGCCGGCAGGGTGCCGCTCTTCACCATCGCCATGCGCGTGCCGACGGACGAGCCCATCGGCGTGAAGGCGACGAAATCGGACGGCAGATTATGCTTCATCAGGTAATAGCGGATGCCGATCTCGCCGGTGTCGCCGCGGCTGACGATGCCGATCTGCTTGCCTTTGAGATCGTCGAATTTGTTGATCGAGGGATTCGTCGACCACACCTGCCAGTCGGGGCGATCCTCGCCGACCAGCAGCACTTTGAGCTTCGCGCCTTTCATGATCGCGCTGATCGCGGAAGAGCCCGAGGTGCTGAACTGCAGATCGCCCGAAACGAGCGCTGCGGTCGCGGGGCCGCCGCCGGTCTCGGTAATCTCGAGATCGAAGCCTGCGTCCTTGTAATAGCCCTTTTGGACGGCGGTGAAGAAATAAATGAAAGAACCGTTGAGGTTGGGATAGCTGACCTTGACGTGGTCCAACGCCGATGCGCGACCGGCGAAAGCGAAGACAACAAGTGCAGCGACTGTCAGACGAACGATGTGCTTCATACTTTATCCTCGATAAAAGCCGTCAGTTTCGCTTCGAATACCATCGGTTGTTCCCACTGCGCCCAATGCCCGGCCTCGGCAATGGTGTCGCAATAGACGCCGGGCCGAAGCTTGCGCAGCACGGCGAAATTCTGCTCGATCGCATTGACCGCGGTCGCATCCTGCTCGCCCCAGATCGCACCGAGCCGCGCACTCGCTTTCGGCAAGGTGTGGACCAGCGTGTCGGTGAAGGCGATCGGCCGGCTGTCGAGCCGGCCGCGCCGCGTGTTCTCGTTCTGGAGATGCACGGCGAGATCGTCGATACGGCGCGCATCGCCGAACATCAGCGCGATGAGATTGCCGCGTTGCACGTCGGCGATCTGCGCCGAGGTCATGCCGGGCTCGACGCGCGTCAGAGGGAGCGGCTTGCGCGGCAGACCAAGGCCCGCGGCGCCGAGCAGCAGCAGCGATGAGACCCGCGTGCCCATCTGCGCGGCAACATGGCCGCCGATCACTGAGCCGAAGGAAAAGCCGCATATCGCCACGCTCTCGCCTGGCGCAATGCGCGTGATGCCCTCGGCAACGATCGCGGCCAAGCTTTCAGCGCTGTAAGGTTTGGGGGCGTCATCGGAGTCGCCGAGACCGGGCAGATCGCAGGCCAGCACGCTAAAGCGCGCGCCGAGAGTCTCGACATTCCGCAGCCAATGCGTCCAGGAGCCGTAGCCGCCATGGAGCAGGACGAGCGCCGGGCCCCTACCTGATCTTGGGCCCCAGCGCCGCCAGATCATGCTGCCGTTGCCGCAAGGCGTCGCGATGCGCTCGGCGCGAGAATCGATCGCCGCAACAACCGCCGCGGGCGAAAGCTGCGCGCGCGCACCAATGACGTCATCCGGCGGCATGGAGCTTCGATTCCCTCCCTGGTTGTCGGCGCTGTGCCCGGCTTCGGCTAGATAAGCCGCTGGCCTCCGCGCGGTCAACCGCGGAGGAGACAGGAACTATAGCCAGGAAGCTATTGCCGCAAGCGATCGAGCGCCCCCTTAACCGGCGCCGATAAAACCAATCCTTTCTGATCAACGCGATCCACACTCCCGGCATAAGAATAGGGATCGGTGGGGTCCGTCG
>DATMZZ010000173.1:0-9389 GCA_035573175.1 Allostellaceae bacterium | reverse complement strand
CGCGGCGAATGCATCCATTCCGCCTGTCCGCATTATCACCGCTGCTTCATCGAGAAGAGCGTGCGCCGCGCCCGCCGCGCGCGGCTCGTCGTCGCCAACCACGCGCTGGTGATGATCCAGGCGGCGCTGGGCGGGCTCGACGACGCCTATCTGCCGACGCGCTATGTCTTCGACGAGGGCCATCATCTCTTCGAAGCCGCCGACAATGCGTTCTCGGCGGCGCTCAGCGGTCAGGAAGGCGTGGAGCTGCGGCGTTGGCTCTTAGGCAATGAAGGTCGCGGCCGTTCGCGCGCACGCGGCTTGAAGCGGCGCATCGAGGATCTCGTCGGCGAGGACGAAGTCGCGGCGAAAGCGCTCGACGAGATCGTGATGGCGGCGCGTGTGTTGCCGGGCGAGGGCTGGTCGCAGCGCTTGGCTGACGGCAGGCCGCTCGGCGCATTCGAGGCGTTCCTCGGCCTGGTGCGGCAGCAGGTGCTGGCGCGCGCGCCCGATAGCGAGCATAGCTACAGCATCGAGACCGAGCTACGGCCCTGCCTCGATGAATTGCCCGCCGCGGCGCAAGCGCTGGCGGCGAAGCTGCGCGCGCTCGAAGCGCCGATCGCGGTGCTCGGCAAGCGGCTCGCTTCGCGGCTCGAGAACGAAGCTTCCGAGCTCGATACCGGCACGCGCATCCGCATCGAAGCGACGCTGCGCAGCCTCCATCGTCGCGGCATCGTCGAGCTTGGCGGCTGGCGCGCGATGCTCGCCGCGGTCGAAGGCGAGCCGGCAGCGGAGTTCGTCGATTGGCTCGCGCTCGAACGCTATGACGGCAACGAGCTCGATGTCGGCATGCATCGCCATTGGGTCGATCCGATGCGGCCTTTCGCCGAGCACGTGATGCAGGACGCGCAAGGCGTGCTCATCACTTCCGCGACGCTGACCGATGGCAGCGGCGATCCGGTCAAGGATTGGGAAGCCGCGGAAGCGCGTAGCGGGGCGCTCCACCTCGCCGCGCCGGCTTTGCGCGCGCGCGTGCCGTCGCCTTTCGATTACCAGAAGCAGACGCGCGTGTTTATCGTCACCGATGTGCGGCGCGAGGATCCGGCGCAAGTTGCCGGCGCCTATCGCGCGCTGTTCGAGGCTGCGGGCGGCGGTGCGCTCGGTCTCTTCACCGCGATCGCACGGCTGCGCGCCGTGCATCAGCGGATCGCCGCGCCGCTCGCCGCAGCGGGGTTGACCTTGCTGGCGCAGCATGTCGATGCAATGGACGCTTCGACCCTCGTCGACATCTTCCGCGCCGAAGAGGACGCGTGTCTGCTCGGCACGGATGCGCTGCGCGACGGGATCGATGTGCCGGGCCGCTCGCTGCGCCTCGTCGTCTTCGACCGCGTGCCCTGGCCGCGGCCCGATATCCTGCACAAGGCGCGCAAGGCGCGCTTCGGCGGTACCGCCTTCGATGATTCTCTCACGCGCTTGCGCTTGCGCCAGGCTTTCGGCCGGTTGGTGCGCCGTGCCGACGATCACGGCGTCTTCGTGCTGCTCGACCGGCAATTGCCGTCGCGGCTCTTGGGCGCCTTCCCCGAAGGCGTCGAAATCCGCCGCATCGGCATCAAGGAGGCGATTGCGGAAACGGCGGCGTTTCTTCGAATCGGATCGTTACTGGCTAAATAAAAGTCGCCTTTCCCGCGAAAGCGGGAATCCAGGGCTATATCGCGTTTGCGGCCCCTGAGCCCCCGCTCCTGAGCTTGTCGAAGGGCGCGGGGGGAGACGAATTATTTTTATCGCGTCTTTTATCGCGTTATCGCGCGGATCCGGCCCGATTGGGGCCCGGCTGATTGTTGCAGCGGGTGAAGCTGCCGATGGTGAAACAATCGGTGTTCTTCGCCGCGGGTATCGGCGCCAGCGAATCGAGCCCGGCGAGGAGCTCCTCCGGCCGTGTCGCCGGCACCGCGCCGCCAACGCCGCTCCGCGCGGCGATGCGACGCTCGCGCTCCGCCAGCAGCCGGCGATCGAGCTCGGCGATATCGCGCTGCACGGCGGCGGGATCGGCGGTGCCGTAGTCGATGCGCTCCGCGCCGACCTCGCGCTCCTGCAGGTCGAACAGCACCAGATCCATATAGGGGTAGCCGGCCTGGGCATAAGCAAGGATCACCTTATCGCTCGCGCAGGCGGCCGCCTGGCGATAGGAGGTGAGCTTTCCGCTGCGAAGCTGTCCGTTGCAATCGGCGAAAACCGCCGCGGCCTTGGCATCGGCATCCGCGGTCGCGCCGCTGAGGGTGGTGGTGCCGCAGGCACTGAGGGCCAAGCCTGTCGATAAAAGCCCACCCAATGTCAGCAAGATGACAAAGACGTGTGACGGGCGGCGGGGAACTTCTTGCATGGCCGGAACTTAGCGGATGGCGGCTCTGCTTGACAGCGGCGGCGCTGGTTGTGGCACTCTGCGCGTATTCCGGAAAGGACCTTTATGATCGATACGCAAGCGGCGCTCATTTACATCATGGTCATGGTGGCCGCGGCCGATAACAATTTGGCCGATTCCGAATTGCAGATCATCGGCGACGTCGTCAACCACCTGCCGGTCTTCGCCGAATACGACAAGAACCGCCTGACCAAGGATTTAAAGGATTGCGCCGTCCTCCTCGGGCGCGAGACCGGCCTTGAAGAGGCACTGAAAAGCGTCAAATCGGCAGTACCGGCGAAGCTGCGCGAGACCGCCTATGCGCTCGCTTGCGACGTCGCGGCGGCCGGAGGCACGGCCGGACGCGAGCTGGGCCAGGAAACGCTGCGGCTCCTGGAGCTGCTGCGCCATCGTCTCGCCGTCGACCGGCTGACAGCCGCGGCGATCGAGCGCGGCGCGCGGGCACGCTTCTCCCATCTATAATTGGGGGCCCAACCTTAATAGGAATATGGTCGCCCTCGCTCCGTCTGCTTCCAGCCGCTCCTCCTCGGATCGCGCCATCGGCATCTGGCTACTCGCCTGCTGCGCGATGATCTTCCTCATGGTGCTGATCGGCGGCATCACGCGGCTTACGGAATCCGGCCTTTCGATCACCGAGTGGAAGCCCGTCGAGGGCGTGCTGCCGCCGCTGAGCAGGGCTCAGTGGCAGGACGCTTTCGCCGAATACAAGGCGATCCCGCAATATCAGGCGATCCACGCCGATATGACGCTGGACCAGTTCAAGCACATCTATTTTTGGGAATACATCCATCGCCTCTGGGGCCGGCTGATCGGTTTCGCCTTCCTGCTGCCCTTCCTGTGGTTCGTCATTCGCGGCCAGGTCTCGCGCCGCTTGATCGCGCCGCTGGCCGGACTCTTCGTGCTCGGCGGGCTGCAAGGCGCGCTCGGCTGGTGGATGGTCGAAAGCGGGCTCGCGACACGGATCGAGGTCAGCCAGTACCGCCTCGCCGCGCATCTCGCGATGGCGGTGGTGATCTATCTCGCCATGCTGTGGGTGGCGCTGGGTTTGATTGCCCCATCAATGTCTTTCCGGCGAAAGCCGGAATCCATCCCGATGGATCCCGGCTTTCGCCGGGGCGAGGGGAAGGATCGGCATCGCGGCCTCTTCGCGGCCTCTTCGCTGATCCTTCTCCTCATATTCACCACCCTCGTCGCCGGCGCGTTCGTTGCCGGGACGCGCGCCGGCTATCTCGACAACACCTTCCCGCTGATGGAAGGGCGGTTCGTGCCGCCGGATTACTGGCATCTGACGCCGCTCTGGCGGAACTGGTTCGAGAATCTGACCAGCGTGCAATTCGATCATCGCGTGCTGGCGGAGACGACGTGGTTCGTCATCGCCGGGCTGTGGCTCGCGAGCCTGCGCGCCGCGCTGACGCCGGGTCAGCGCTGGGCCTTGCATGCACTCTTCTTCTTCGCCTGCCTCCAGTTTGCGCTCGGCGTCACGACGCTGCTGACCGTGGTCTGGCTGCCGGTCGCGGCGGCGCATCAGGCCGGCGCGCTCTGTCTGCTCACCTCGGCCCTGGTTGCCGTCTACGCGTTACGGCGCTGAGCCCGGTTTCGCCGCGCGCAGCAGGATCGATTCGATCTTTATCGCCGCTTGATCGGGCGCGTTCTCGGTCGTTGGCGGATAAGCGGTGACGATCAGCGTGTCGCCCTCGAGACGGAAGCTCGAAACCGCATGGCTGCCGACGGATTGCGGCACGGCCGTGTTCTCGATGGTCGTCGTCTCGAGCTGTCCGGGCGCCGGCACCTTATACCGGGCGACGCTGCGCGCGGTCTTCTGCCCGTCGCCGCACGCATAGATCGTGCGCGTGCCGTCGAAATCGGTGGTGCAGGGCGGCGTCGTGCGATCGGCCAGCCCATCGAAATGGGTGATGATCTGTTGCATGTTTTTCCAATGGCCGATCAGCGCCGCCGCATCGCGCCGCGCCTGGGGATTGGCCGGCATCGGCTTGTCGCTCGCGTCCGCGGGCGAAGCACTCGCGCTCTTGCCGGCGATTTCGCGCAGCAGCGCGGCGGCCTTCGGGTCCCATTTGTCGAGGTCGAGCGCGCCCGATTGGGCATTGGCGATGAGATCGGTGCACATATGCCGTCGTCCCGTGTCGACCGGCATGTCGATGAGCGGCTGCAGCATCGCGCCGGCGAGTTGGTCGACCTGCTTCGGCAGGTCATTGGTGACAAAGCGATTCCATGACGCCGCTTTCTGCGGGTCGCTTGCCGTGTCGTGCGTGATCTTATCGCGGATCGACGTCGCGACGGTGAGGAAGCCGGCTTGGCGACGGATCCACGCGGCGAAAGCCTCCGCGCTGCCGGTCTTCATCGCCGGGTAGGTGTTGCCGCAATACTCGGTCGTACGCCGCACCGTCTCGCGCCGCATGGAGATCGAAATGAGGGCCGCGCCGACGCGTTCCCCCGACGAATCATTGGCGGCAACGTTGGCCGCCAGCGCCGGCGCTTCGCCGGCAAGCAGCGCAATTAACAAAATGAGCGCGGCTCGCATTCCTATCCCTTTGCCGGCGTTACGGCGCGATCTCACCAAAGTCGCCAGGGAGGGTCAAGCTGACCGCCGCGCGCGTCAGGCGCTATACTCCGCCGATGGCGGATTTCCCGCAGAAAACCCTCGCCGATTGGGTGGCGCTCGCGGCCAAGGAGCTTGGCGCTAAGAGCACCGATACGCTCGCCTGGCAGACGGCCGAGGGCATCGCGGTGAAGCCGCTTTATACGGCGGACGATCTCGCGCAGATCGAGGCATCGGCCTCGCTTGGGAGCTTGCCCGGTTTTCCGCCTTTCACCCGCGGCGTGCGCGCGACCATGTACGCCGGCCGGCCCTGGACGCTCCGCCAATATGCCGGCTTCTCCACCGCCGAGGAATCGAACGCCTTCTATCGCGAGAATCTGCGCCAGGGTCAGATGGGCCTCTCGGTCGCCTTCGATCTCGCGACCCATCGCGGCTATGACAGCGATCATCCGCGCGTCGTCGGCGATGTCGGCAAGGCCGGCGTCGCGATCGACAGTGTCGAGGATATGAAAATCCTCTTCGACGGCATCCCGCTCGAGAAGATGAGCGTGTCGATGACCATGAACGGCGCGGTGCTGCCGGTGCTCGCCGCCTTCATCGTCGCCGGGGAAGAGCAGGGCGTGCCGACCGAGAAGCTCTCCGGCACGATCCAGAACGACATCCTCAAAGAGTTCATGGTGCGGAACACCTATATCTATCCGCCCGAGCCCTCGATGCGGATCGTCGCCGACATTATCGATTTCACGGCGAAGCGCATGCCGCGCTTCAACTCGATCTCGATCTCCGGCTACCACATGCAGGAAGCCGGCGCGACCTGCGTGCAAGAGCTCGCTTTCACCTTGGCCGACGGGCTCGAATATGTTCGTGCGGCGATCGCGCGTGGTCTCAAGGTCGACGATTTCGCGCCGCGGCTCTCTTTCTTCTTCTGCCTCGGCATGAATTTCTTCATGGAGGTCGCGAAGCTGCGCGCCGCGCGTCTCCTCTGGGCGCGGCTGATGACGCAGTTTATGCCGAAGAAGCCGGCTTCGCTGGCGCTGCGCGTCCATTGCCAGACCTCGGGTGTCAGCCTCACCGAGCAGGACCCCTACAACAACATCGTCCGCACCGCGATCGAGGCGATGGCGGGCGTGTTGGGCGGCACCAACTCGCTCCACACCAATTCCTTCGACGAAGCGCTGGCGCTGCCGACGGAATTCGCGGCGCGCATCGCGCGCAACACGCAGCTCATTCTGGCCGAGGAAGCGGGCCTCACCCATATCGTCGATCCGCTCGGCGGCTCTTACTTCGTCGAGAGCCTTACCCATTCGGTTGCGAGCGCGGCGGCAGCACTGATCGACGAGGTCGAGGCGATGGGCGGCATGACCAAGGCGATTGAGGCCGGACTGCCGAAATTGAAGATCGAGGAATCCGCCGCGCGGCGCCAAGCGCGTGTCGATCGCGGCGAGGATGTGATCGTCGGCGTGAACAAATATCAGGTGAGCGACGCGGCGCATGTCGAGGTCCGTACCATCGACAACACCGCCGTGCGCGAGCGCCAGATCGCGCGCCTCAAACGCGTGCGCGCGGCGCGCGATCAGGCCAAGGTCGACGCGGCGCTGAAAGCGCTGAGCGAGACCGCGCGGTCAGGCAAGGGCAACCTCCTCGAGCGCGCGATCCAAGCGATGCGCGTGCGCGCCACGGTCGGCGAAGTGTCGAGCGCGCTCGAAGATGCCTTCACGCGCCACCAGGCGGTGACTCGGCTGGTCTCCGGCATCTATGGCGCCGAATACGCCGATGATGCTGAATACGCCCGCGTGCGGGAATCGGTCGCGACTTTTGCCAAAGATGAAGGCCGGCCGCCGAAGCTCTTCGTCGCGAAGCTCGGCCAGGACGGGCATGACCGCGGCGCCAAGGTGATCGCGACCGCTTTCGCCGATCTCGGCTTCGCGGTCGAGATCGGGGCGCTCTTCCAGACGCCGGAGGAAGCGGCGCGTGAGGCGGTCGAGCGCGATGTCGATGT
This sequence comes from Allostellaceae bacterium, assembly GCA_035573175.1. GTDB lineage: Bacteria > Pseudomonadota > Alphaproteobacteria > ATCC43930 > CGMCC-115725 > CAIKMD01. Next base: position 2,435 of record DATMZZ010000173.1, on the reverse strand, counting down.
GATCGGTGTCTCAAGCCTCGCCGCCGGCCATACGACGTTGGTTCCGGCATTGATCCAAGCGCTGCAGACCCACGGCGGCGCCCATATCCGCGTCGCGCTCGGCGGCGTCATCCCGCCGCAGGATTACGCTGCCATCAGAGCCGCCGGCGTCGGCGCCATCTTCGGCCCGGGCACCAATATCCTCGCCGCCGCCGCCGAAATCCTGAAGCTCATTCAGAGCCAGCGCGCACCGGCTTAAGCCATCACCATAGCGCGATAGGGTGGCCATCCCCCTGTTTTGGCCGTGAAATCCGCGCTAAGGAACGGCTCGTTCCGCAATGGCTATCCTCCTCCTCATCGTCTTCATCGATCTGATCGGCTTCGGGATCGTGATCCCGCTGCTGCCTTACTACGCGTTGAAATTCCAGGCCTCGCCGCTGGAAGTGACGACGCTGATGGCGTGCTATTCCTTCGCCCAATTCTTTGCCTCGCCGGTCTGGGGCCGGCTGTCGGACCGGCTCGGCCGCAAGCCGATCCTGCTTGTCAGCCTGAGCTGCTCGGTTCTCTCTTATCTCTGGCTTGGTTTCGCCGATCAGCTCTGGATGCTGTTCGCGGCCCGGCTGCTGGCCGGGGCGGGGGCGGGCAATATTTCGGCGGCGCAGGCCTATATCACCGACGTGACCGACGAGAAGAACCGCGCCAAGGGCATGGGCATGATCGGCGCGTCTTTCGGCCTCGGCTTCACCTTGGGACCGGCGATCGGCGGGCTGCTCGGCGGCTCGGATGCTGCTTCGGCGACGCTGTCGTACCCGGCCTTCGCCGCCGCCGCCCTCTCGGCCATCGCCTTGGTCTTCGCCATCATCCTCTTAAAAGAGAGTCTGGCGCCGGCGAATCGCAGCACCGCGCATCGGCCCGGCCGAATCGCGCTGGCGCAGGAGGCCTTTGCCCGGCCGTCGCTCCGGCACCTTATTATCTTGTTCTTCCTGACGACGACCGCCTTCGCCGCGATGGAGAGCACTTTCGCGCTGTGGGCGAATGCCGGCTTCGGTTGGGGCCCCCGGCAGGTCGGCTTCCTCTTCTTTTATATCGGCATCGTGCTGGTGCTGGTGCAGGGCGGGCTGGTCGGCCGCTTGGCGCGCTCGCTTGGCGAGCCGCGCATGGCCCTGACCGGCTCGGTGCTGCTGGTGCTCGGGCTCCTCGGCCTGCCGTTCAGTACGGATCTGCCGCGGCTGCTCATCGACATGGCGCTGCTGTCGGTCGGCTTTGGCATCCTCAATCCCGCGGTCACGAGTCTCGTCTCGCGCGCGGCCGGATCGAATGAGCGCGGCGGTATCCTCGGCGTCAATCAATCGGGCCAGAGCCTCGCCCGCATCCTCGGCCCGCTGATCGGCGGTCTCGTCTACGGTGCGGTCGGGCGCGACGCACCCTATTATGTCGGCGCGGTCATCATGGTGGCGGTCGTGGTCATGGCCGCTGCCGTGCCCCGCGGGGAGAAAGCGCGTTGAGCATGAGCAGAGACCGCGGCGGGCAACGCCGGCGGATCGACCGGGTCAGCGAGGTCGGCTTCAAGGAAGAGCTGAAAGCCGTCGCCAAGCTGCTGCCCTATCTCTGGCCGCGCAACAGCACCGAGCTCCGTCTCCGCGTGGTGATCGCGGTCAGCCTGCTGATCGCCGCCAAGACCTGCACCGTCTATGTGCCGATGCTCTACAAGCATGCGGTCGATGCGCTGACGCCGGGCAAGGCGCTCATCGTCGCGGTGCCGGTGATGCTGATCATCGGCTATGGCGTCGCGCGCGTCGGCTCACAAAGCCTCGCCGAGCTGCGCGATGCGGTCTTCGCCAAGGTCGGCCAGCGCGCGGTGCGCACCTTCGCGCTCACCACTTTCCGCCATCTCCACGCGCTGTCGCTGCGCTTCCATCTCGAGCGCCAAACCGGCGGCCTCTCGCGCTCGGTCGAGCGCGGCGTTCGCGGCACCGAATTCCTGCTCGACTATTTCCTCTTCAGCTTCGTGCCGACGATGTTCGAGATCTTGCTCGTCTGCTCGATCCTCTGGGGACTCTATGAGTGGACGTTCGCGGCGGTGACCTTCGGCACCATCGTCGCCTATGTGATCTTCACCTTCATCGTGACCGATTGGCGCTTGCAATACCGCCGCGAGATGAACGAGCGCGACAGCGAGGCCAACACCAAGGCGATCGACAGCCTGCTCAATTACGAGACGGTGAAATATTTCGCCAATGAAGAGCATGAGGCGCGGCGCTTCGATGTCGCGCTTCAGGCTTACGAGACCGCCGCGGTCCGCAGTCAGCACACGCTGTCTTTCCTCAATATCGGCCAGGGCTCGATCATCGCTTGCGGCCTCGTCGGCGTGATGCTGCTCGCCGCCGATGGCGTCACCGCCGGCCGCATGACGGTCGGCGATTTCGTGCTCGTCAATTCCTATCTCGTGCAGCTCT
>DATMZZ010000172.1:0-3029 GCA_035573175.1 Allostellaceae bacterium | reverse complement strand
GGCAGCCAGCGGAAATACGTCACGCTGCCGCAAACGGCCGTTACCTACAATCCGTTCGGCAGCACGGTCTTTCTCGTCGACCATAAAGGCAAAGACGCGAAGGGGCAGGATCAGCTCGTCGCGCGTCAGGTCTTCGTCACGACCGGCGACACGCGGGGCGATCAGGTCGCCGTCGTCAAAGGCATCAATTCCGGCGACACGGTCGTGACCGCGGGCCAGATCAAGCTGCGCAATGGCTCGCCGCTGCATATCGATAACAGCGTGCAGCCGACCGACAATCCCAATCCGCATCCGACCGAAGGGTAAGAGGATGAATTTCACCGATCTCTTCATCCGCCGTCCGGTCCTCGCGACCACGGTCAGCCTGATGATTTTGGTGCTGGGACTGCGCGCTCTCGCGGTCCTGCCGGTGCTGCAATTCCCGCGCACCGAGAACGCGGTGGTGACCATCACCACCACTTATTACGGCGCCGATCCGGATGTGGTCGCGGGCTTCATCACTACGCCGCTCGAGAACGCGGTCGCTCAGGCCGACGGCATCGACTACATGACCTCGACGAGCCAGACGAGCGTCAGCACGATCACCGTCAATCTCCGGCTCAATTACGATCCCGATAAGGCGATGACCGAGATCACCTCGAAAGTGAGCTCGGTGTTGAACCAGTTGCCGGAAGGCACGCAGCAACCGGTTCTGACCATCAAGGTCGGCCAGACTTTCGACGCCGCCTATATCGGCTTCAAGAGCGAGGTGCTCGGCCAGAATCAGATCACCGACTATCTCGTCCGCGTCGTGCAGCCGAAGCTGCAGGCGATCGAGGGCGTGCAGACGGCCGAGATCGTTGGCGCACAGAATTTCGCGCTGCGGGCCTGGCTCCAGCCGGACAAGATGGCGTCGCTCGGCGTGACGGCGGCAGATGTGGCCGCGGCGCTGCAGGCGAACAACTACATCTCCGGCCTCGGCTCGACCAAGGGCCAGATGGTGCAGTTCAATCTCAACGCCTCGACCGATCTGCGCTCGCTCGATGCGTTCCGCAACCTCATCATCAAGCAGGCGAACGGCGCCAATGTCCGGCTGCAGGACGTCGCCAATGTGACGCTCGGCGCCGATACTTACGACACCCGCGTCTCTTTCGACGGGCAGGACGCGGTCTATATCGGTATCCAGGTCGCGCCGGCTGCGAACCTCTTGAGCGTCATCAAGGCGGTGCATGAGGCGCTGCCCGAGATCCAATCGCAGCTGCCGCAAGGACTCGAGGCCGCGGTGATCTACGATTCGACCGACTTCGTGAACAGCTCGATCCGCGAGGTGATCCGCAGCCTGGCGGAGGCGGTGCTGATCGTGATCGTGGTCGTGTTCATCTTCCTCGGCTCGCTCCGCTCGGTGGTGATCCCGGCGATCGCGATCCCGGTGTCGCTCATCGGCACCTTGATGATGATGCTGGCCTTCGGCTTCTCGATCAATTTGCTGACTCTGCTGGCACTGGTGCTGGCAATCGGTCTCGTCGTCGACGACGCGATCATCGTGGTCGAGAACGTCAACCGGCACCTCGACGAAGGGATGAGCCCCTATGCCGCGGCGATCCAGGCGGCGCGCGAGCTCGGCGGGCCGATCATCGCCATGACCGTGGTCCTGGTCGCGGTCTACGTGCCGATCGGTTTCCAGGGCGGCCTTACCGGCGCGCTCTTCACCGAATTCGCCTTCACCCTGGTCGGCGCGGTGACGGTCTCGGCGATCGTCGCGCTGACGCTCTCGCCGATGATGTGCTCGCGGCTCCTGAAGCCGCATCACGAGGGCGACCCAGGCTGGGAATCGCATTTCACCGATTTCATCGATCACCACTTCAATCGTATCCGCGACACCTATCGCCGCATGCTGCATGGCAGTCTCAATACCGTGCCGGTGACCGGCGTCTTCGCGGCGCTCATTCTCGTCAGCATCTACTTCCTCTGGGGCTTCGAGAAGGCCGAGCTCGCCCCGGACGAGGATCAGGGCTTCGTCATCGGCTTTGCCACCACGGCGCCGAACGCGACGTTGCAGCAAAAGCTGCTCTATACGAAGCAGCTCTACGACATCTTCTCGACCTATCCCGAGCTGCAGCACGTCTTCCAGCTTGACGTGCCGGGTCAGTCGATCGCCGGTCTCAATCTCAAGCCCTGGGACGAGCGCAAGCGCACGGCGAACCAGATCGCGCCGCTTCTGCAACAGCAGGTCAATAGCCAGGTCGCCGGTGAGCAGGTGGCGACGGCGCTGCCGCCGTCGCTGCCGGGCGCTTTCGGCCTACCGATCCAATTCGTCATCAAGACGACGCAGCCCTTCGATCAGCTCAATACCGTGGCGCAGAACTTCCTCAAGGAAGCGCAATCGAGCGGCAATTTCCTCTTCATCAACACCGATCTACGCTTCGATCAGCCGCAAAGCACAGTGCAGATCGATCGCGAAAAGGCGGCGCAGCTCGGCTTGAAGATGAGCGATATCGGCAGCGCGCTCGCCTCGGCACTCGGCGGCGGCTACGTCAATTACTTCAGTCTCAGCGGCCGCTCCTACAAGGTGATCCCGCAGGTCGAGCAGACTGCGAGGCTCAATCCGGATCAGCTGAAAAATTATTATCTGCGCAGTAGCGATGGCAGCACGATTCCGCTCTCGACCATCGCGACGATCACGACCAAGACGGTCCCCGAATCGCTCAACCACTTCCAACAGCAGAATTCGGCGACGATCCAGGGCGTGGCTTTCGTGCCGACCGGCGACGCGCTTACTTATCTGCAAGGCCTCGCGGCACGCACCCTGCCGGAGGGCTACACCATCGATTACGGTGGCTCGCTGCGGCAATATGTGCAGGAATCGAGCGGCTTTGTCGGGACCTTCGGCTTCGCCGTGATCATCATCTTCCTGGCGCTCGCGGCGTTGTTCGAAAGCTTCCGCGATCCGGTCGTGATCCTGGTCTCGGTGCCGATGTCGATTGCCGGCGCGCTGATCGTGCTGCTTATCTGCTCGATCCTGCAGATGCCCGGCGCGTCGATGAACATCT
>DATMZZ010000171.1:0-2220 GCA_035573175.1 Allostellaceae bacterium | reverse complement strand
GCGCCGCGCAGCAGCAGCGGCACGGCGCCGCCGACCGCGAGACCGAGACGCTTGTCGTTGTTGCGATTGCTAGCGGGCTGAATCAGCGCCAGCGCGCGATTGAGCCAGCCATCGCTTTCATGCGTCTTCGCGCCGAGGCCGCATTCCATCAGGTCCTGCCCGTCGAAATGCGAGCGCGTGCGATAGCCATTGCCGGAAGCGGGCACGAGCAGCAGCTCGCCCTTGCGGTAATAAGGCTCGAGCACTTTGAGGCCCGGGTTGAGTGCGAAGCCGTGATCGAGCGGGATGCAGGCATCGGCCGCGAGCGCAATCGCGCCGCGCTTTTCCGCATAATGCGGATCGCCGATCGGCGGCACCGCGGCGAGGCCATCCATCGCACCACGCAGCAGCACGACGACGAAGCGGCGATCGCCGGGCGCGGCGGCAAAGACGGCATGCGGCAGTCCGGCGATGGCGAAAGCCCCCGCGGCCATGCCGAGAAAATCGCGGCGTGTCGTCGTCATCGTTTTCACCGTCTCTGGAATTCGGGGCTGGCGATCAGTAGTGCCAGACCTTCGCGGCGCGAGGCGGCGCGGCGGATCGCTTGCGCGGCCCCGTCGGGCAGCGCCTCGCCGAACACGTCATCGGCCAGCGTTACCGGATCGGGGGGATTGGGCAGACGCGCCGCGAAGTTCTCGCAGCAATCGGCACGATGCAGCACGGATTCGGGGCCGATCCAATCCCTTGCGCGGTCGGACCAGCCTTCGGGCTGCGGCGCGAAGAAAGGCTGCTGATCGAGCACATGCAGCGTCTGCACCTGATACGGCGCCGGCGGCGTGAAACCGGTGACGCGGCAGGATGAGATCAGCAAATCCTCGGGCGTGCGCACTTTCGCGAAAGGCTGCCACGCCGCGTCTTCGCGAATGACGGCTTGGGTCACGCGTTTGAGATCACCGCCCGTCTCGCGGAACACGGCAGCGATTCGCTGCACCGATTCCTTCGGCGGATCGTCGGCGATGAAATGCCGCGCGAGCTTGGTCGCGATATGGGTCGCCGTCGCGGGATGCGCGGCGAGATCGCGCAGCGCCGCCTCGCCCTGCTCATAGCCGCCGGCAGGATAGAGTTTGCCAAGCAGGCGCTGCGGCCCCGGCTCATGCAGTTGCGGATAGAAATGGAAAGTGCCGGCATCGGGATCGTTGAGCCGCGCGATCGACCAGCCGGTCAGGATGCGCGCCAGCGCTTCGACATCGTCCTGCGTATAGCCGCCATCGACGCTAAGCGTGTGCAACTCCATCATCTCGCGCGCGAGATTCTCGTTGAGGCCGCGCTGCTGGCGTTGGCCGGCTTGCGAATTCGGGCCGATCGACAGCACCTGATCGAGATAGAACAGCATCGCCGGATGACGCTCGGCGGCGAGCAGCATGTCGACGAAGCGGCCGGTGATATGCGGCCGGATCGCCTCGCGCTCGAAGGCGCCGGCAAAGCTGCGGATGATCGGCCGCACGCAAGAGACGGTGAAATGATTGCTCCAGAAGCGCGTCAGCCGTTCCTGCAACGGCGCATCGCTATCGACCGCGGCATGGAGGCGCGCATCGAGTTCGGCGAGATAGACCGCGCGCAGACGCTGGTTCTCTTTCTTCTTGAAGTCCGGGTCCTTGTTCTTGCGAAAATCCTGCCGCGCTTGCAGCATTTCCGCGACCATGCCGGGCGCTGCGGGGAGGCTCGGATCGAGCATCGCGGGCTTGGCGTCGAGCTGATGCAACGCCCAGCCGCGCGGATCCTGCGCGATGGTCGAAAGCTCGCCCGGCCGCGGCGCATAGCCGAAGCGCGTCGCCGCCACCAGGGCGTTCGTTAAAGCAGCCGCAACCATGCGCCGCCCTCACCTATCATCAACATGACCGGTGATAGGCGCGGGCGGCGCGGCGCATCCCTAAAACGTGATCAGTGCGGCGCCGGACCGACCTCGATCGTCTGCGTCGCGGCTATCGGCTGCGCCGCACGCAGCGTCGCCGGATCGATGCGGGTGACGGCGATCGGCTCGCCGCGCTCGCGCTCCGACGCCTGTATCACGAGGCGACGCATCGCGACCACCGGCACATCGCAGCGGATTTCGATATTCGGTGCATTCGGCAGCATCGAATTGATACGCTGCTGGCCTTCCATCACGGCGATATCCTGATCGAAGATTGCGCGGATCTGCTGGATGAAGCGCTTGCTGACCTCTTCATTGCCGAGCGCGAA